>NZ_JBSFTC010000107.1:0-32940 GCF_053590415.1 Nonomuraea sp. NPDC003201 | reverse complement strand
GCCGCACGCGGCGGCGAGCACGGCCGCCGGGGGTTGCGCGACGCGCTCCCCCGGTTGCCCCGTGCCCTGGCGAACCGGCGCCGGCTTCCGAAGACCGTCGAGACTGCCCGCAGGTCCTTGGATATCCCATTAACGTCAACGGCTCCGGCCGACCAGTCGGCTCACGGATGACCTTGTGGAAGGTCAGACCGGAGCGGACCAACGCCGCCTTCCTGCCCTCCAAGCACCGCATCAACGGTCGACCAGCGACAACAACACTCCGCGACTGTGCCTTGGGCGATATCGAGAAAGCGTCGCCGGCTCGCGGTCGAGGGCGTACACGGCGGTGCCCGAAACGAGGAGCAGGTCTGGGTCGCCCTCGAGCGCGTGGCCGGCGGAGACGACGCACTGGGCCGTGACGCTGACCGCCGTGCTGAGCTGATCAACGGGTACGGCTGCGCGTCCTGCCACACGGTGCCCGGCGTGCGCGACGCGCAGGGCCTGGTCGGGGATCCGCTACCCGCAGGCCGTCGAACCGGGCACCGCGATACCCGACCTCGGCGTGACCGAGCAGGACGCCCTTCCACCGGCCGGATGCCGCTGCAGCACCCGCATGCGGTGCCCGAGCGCCGCAAGCCCGCCTTCAGCCGCGGGGACATCGCCGCCATCACCGCCTACGTCGCCTCGCTCGGCAGCGGGCCGCCGATCCCGACCGTGGGCAAGGGAGACCCGCGGCGGGGACGGACGCCGTACCTCGCGTCCTGCGCCTCCTGCCACTCCTCGGCGCAGTGACCCTGCCGGAGCCTCAGCACCTTGCCTTCTACGCGGTCCTTGCCTCGTTGGCGGCGTTGGGGATCGTGGAGTGGCCCGTCGTGGGCATCGTCGGCGTCGGTCATTTCCTGGCCGGCCAGCACCGCTTCCCCAGCCTGCGGCAAGCCGGAGAAGCCGCAGAATCAGCGTAAGCCGTACATGTCCTTCCGCGTCCGTCACCATGGTGGGATGGACGCGGAAGCGACATGATGACCCATGCTCCGACCGACGCCGGCAAGCAAGGTGGTGCTTCCCGGCCCGGGATCATCGCGGAAGGGCCGGTTGTCGCGTCGAGCCGGGCATCTCCCGAAAGCTCGTCCGGACACCGACGTTCTTCTTGCTTCTGGCCATCACTGAGGTGCTGATGGGCCAGGTCGTACCCACGTCCGGGAGGAGAGCGAGACGGACCGCATCCGCGATGTCCTCACCGACCGGGCGCGCTTCTGGCTAGGTGGCAGGGAGGGGACTGTCCAGCCTGGAGAACCAATCGATGGTTCTCCGCAGGCCTTCTTCCGACCCTACGACAGGTCGCCAGCCCAGCTCGGTCTCGGCCAGGCCGGTGTCGGGCCTGCGGACGCTCGGGTCGTCGACGGGCCTGTCGATGAACTCGATCGGTGACGACGAGCCCGCCAGGTTGCGGATGAGGCCGGCCAGCTCCACCATCGTCAACTCGTCGGGATTGCCGATGTTCACGGGTCCGGCGAAGTCGCTGCCAGCCATCCGCAGGATGCCGTCCACGGTGTCGTCCACGTAGCAGATGGAACGGGTCTGGCTGCCGTCGCCGGTCACCGTGATCGGCTCGCCCGCCAGGGCCTGCCTGATGAAGGTCGGGATCGCCCGGCCGTCGAAGGGCCGCATCCGGGGCCCGTAGGTGTTGAAGATGCGCACGATGCCGGTGTCGACACCGTGGGAGTTGCGATAGGCGGTGGTCAGCGATTCGGCGAAGCGTTTGGCCTCGTCGTACACGCTGCGCGGCCCGACGGGGTTCACGTTGCCCCAGTACGTCTCGCGCTGCGGATGTTCGAGCGGGTCGCCGTAGACCTCGCTGGTGGAGGCGAGCACGAACCGGGCCCGTTTCTCCTTGGCCAGGCCGAGCGCGTGCAGCGTGCCCAGGCTGCCGACCTTGAGCGTCTCGATCGGGTGCTTGAGGTAGTCGGCAGGCGAGGCGGCCGAGGCGAAGTGCAGCACCAGGTCCACCTCACCGGGCACGTGCACGAACGCGGTCAGGTCGCACTCGACGATCCGCAGCCCCGTATGGTCCAGCAGATGTTCGAGATTGCGCGGGGAGCCGGTGAGGAAGCTGTCCATGCAGACGACCTCCGCTCCCCTGTCCAGCAGCTTCTCGCACAGGTGGGAGCCGAGGAACCCGGCTCCTCCGGTCACCACGACTCGCATCGCGCCATCACCTCGATCACCTCGTCGACTCCGATCTTCAGCAGGCCGGCATCGGGCTCGCGTCCGTGCGGGTCACCGGTGCCGCCCTTCCACAGCACGATGTGCGGCCCGGCGGCGGGCGGTCCCCACAGCGCGGGAGAGACCGGCCCGAACAGCAGCACCGAGGGGGTGCGGTAGGCGGTGGCCAGGTGCCCGACCCCGGTGTCGCCGCACACCACCAGCCGGGCATCGCGTACCAGCCGGGCCAGCTGCCGCACATCCGTGCGGCCGGCCGCGACCCTGGCTCCCGTGTCGCCGGCGACGCGCTCGGCCAGCTCCCGCTCGTCCGCGCTTCCCGTGACGACCACCTCCCTCCCTCGGGCGCGCAGTGCGGCGACCACCGCCGCGTACCGGTCGGCGGGCCATCTCCTTGACGGGGCGGCCGCGCCGGGATGGACCACCACGGGCCCGCTCCTGTCGCCGCGTCCGAGGTACAGGTCGGCCGGGTCGGCCGCGATGCCGTACCACTCCAGCAGGTCGCACCACCGACGCACCTCGTGCACGTCCGCCCGCCACGGCGGGCCCTGCCCGCCGTGGGTGAGCAGCAGCCCCGGACGGGTCGCGCGCAGCGCTCGCGTGCTCTGCGGGCCGCTGCCGTGCAGGTTCACCGCCACCTCGGGCCCGCCGTACGGGACGGGGCCGGGACCCCGCACCTCGATCACCTCGTCGACGGGCAGCAGCGGTGCCAGCGCCGGCGGCCCGGCCAGGACGAGCCGGCGGGCGGGGAAGGCGCGGCGCAGCGCCCGCAGCGCCGGGACCGCCGTCAGCAGGTCACCGAGCCCGAGCCCGCGCAGCGCCAGCACGTCTAGGGCCACGAGGTTTCCGCGGACGGGCAGACGACCAGCTCGCGTACCTCGCAGCCGGGCGGCTGCGAGAGCGCGAACACCACGGTCTGCGCCACGTCCTCGGGCCGGTTGAGCTTGGCGTCAGGGCCCGGCTTGTACTGCTCGGGCCGCCCGTCGAAGAAGTGCGTCGCCATCCCCCCGGGGACCAGCATCGTGACCCCGACCTGACCGGCCAGCTCGGCGGCCAGCGCCCTGGAGAAGCCCACCACGCCGAACTTGGCCGCGCAGTAGGCCGTCGCGTCGCTCACCGCGCGCAGGCCCAGCGTCGAGGCGCAGGTCACCACCCGCCCGGAGGACTCCAGCAGGTACGGCAGGGCGGCCCGGACGATCGCGGCCGTCCCCATGAGGTTGACCTTGATCACCCGGTCCCAGTCATCGGCGGATACGTCCTCCAGCCGGCCGCAGGCGTCGATCCCCGCCGCAGTGACGACACCGTCGAGGCCACCGGCCCGCTCGGCCAGCTCCCGCACCGCGCGTTCGGCCTGGCCTCGGTCGGCCAGGTCGGCGACCGCGTGATCGAACCCGTCGGCGGCGCGCAAGTCCACCACGAGAGGCCTGCCTCCCGCCTTGGCGACCGCTTCGGCCACGGCGTGACCGAGACCCGACGCGCCGCCAGTGATCAGAATGTCTCCAAGCATCGTTCCTCCTCATGCCGCCTGCATCGCGGCGATGATCCCAGTCGTGGATCTACCGGGCACAGTGGCCAGGACGACCGTCTCCGCGCCCACTTTCCGCAGTGACGCCGCCTCCGGCAGCTCTCTCCCGGAGTAGTCGCCGCCCTTGACCCACACGTGCGGCCTGAGCCGCTCGATGGCCTGGGCGGGGGTGTCCTCATCGAAGATCATGACGGCGTCGACGCATCCCAGGGCACCGAGTATCTCGACTCTGTCCCGCTGGCCGACGACCGGCCGGTTCGGGCCTTTGAGCCGCCTGGTCGAGGCGTCGGAGTTGACGCACACGATCAGTGCGTCGCCTAGCGCTCTGGCTCTGCGCAGCAGGCTCACGTGTCCGGCGTGCAGGATGTCGAAACAACCCCCTGTGGCGATCAGCCGTCCGCCGTTGGCCCTGACCAAATCGGCGACCTCGGCGGGAGTACGCGGTCTGTCACCCATCTGCGCGCCGGCCAGCCTGATGGCCGCGGCTCCGCCACCTTCGACGAATCTGGCGGCCTCTCCGACGCCGAGGGCGACCGCATCCTCCACCGGCAGCCGGTCACGCAGTGCCAGCGCCGCCGCCGCCGCGAACCTGTCTCCCGCGCCGCACACGTCGCGGCCACCGCCGAGCACGGGCGGCGGGATCCTGCCGTGGTGGCCGCCCCCATGCGCGAACACCGCGCCATCGGCGCCGAGCGTCACCACGACCGCCTGCGCGTGCAGGGCCTTCACCAGGCGGCGGGCCGCCTCGTCCGGCCCGATGTACGGTGGCGGGCACAGGAGCCGGGCCTCGCGCTCGTTGGGGGTGACGAGCGTGCACCCTTGCAAGGGGCTCGGGCCCTTCGGATGCGGATCCCACACGATGGGCGCGTCCACCTCGCCAAGCAGGCCGAGCAGCGAGCCCGCCGTGCCTCTGCCGTAATCGGAGACCAGCACCGCGCCCGCCGTCCGGAGAACGGAGCGGACCGTGCGGGCCAGCGCGCCGTCCAGGCCGTCCGCGGTATACCCGTCTCCGGTGTCCAGACGCACCAGCGTCTGCCCGGCCACCCTGACCCGGGTTTTACAGACGGTGGAGCCGCGCAGCGGCAGGCGTACGACCCGCAGCCGGCCGTTCAGCAAGGTTTGCAACGTGCGCCCGCTATCGTCGTCGGCCAGCGCCGTGACCAGCACCACCTCCGCTCCGTCCCTGGCGGCCAGCAGCGCCGCCAGCCCCGCTCCGCCGGGTCGTGGACGTCTCGCCTCGACGTCGACAACGGGGACGGGCGCGTCCGGTGCGAGCCGTTCGGCGGTTCCCTCGATGTCGACATCCAGCAGCATGTCGCCGATGACGACCAGCGGTCCGGTCACGCGCCCGCCTCCTCGATCGCGTAGCAGAGGAGGTGGAGCATGGCCAGGTGCACCTCCTGGACGGTGGCCGTGTCCGTGGCGGGCACCGCGACCACCTCGTCGCTGATCGCTGCCAGCGGGTTTGGCGTCCTGCCCGTCATGGCCCAGGTGATCAGTCCGCACTCGCGCGCCGCCCGGGCCGCGGACAGCACGTTGCTGCTGGCGCCGCTGGTGGACAGGCACAACAGCACGTCGCCTTGGCGGCCGTGCGCGCAGACCTGCCTGGCGTAGACGGCGTCGGCGCCGAAGTCGTTGGAGATCGCCGTCACCGATGAGGTGTCCGCGTGCAGCGCGATCGCCGCGTAGGGGCGGCGTTCCCCCTTGAACCTGCCGACCAGCTCGGCCGTCAAGTGCTGGGCCTCCGCGGCCGAGCCTCCGTTTCCGCACACCAGCAGCCGTCCGCCACCGCCCAGAACGGCCGCGAGCTTGCGCCCCCACGCCTCCACGGTCGGTGCCTGATCCGCGCTCATCGACAGCGCCTCACGCAACATGGTCAGGTGCCTGTGCATGTCATCCCCCTCGCCTCGGCGCCCAGCACGGCGCGGTAGACGGCCTCGGTCTGCTCGGCCACGCGCGACCAGCCGTACCGTTGCCTGGCTCGGCGCGCCCCTGCGGCGCCGAGCTCCGTAGCCCGTTCCGGGGCATCGAGAAGGTCCTTCAGCGCCCGGGCCAGCGCCTGTGGCCGGCGCGGCGGAATCAGCACGCCGCAGCCGTCGACCGTGTCGAGATGGCCGCCCACGGCCGAGGCGATCACTGGCACGCCGCAGGCCATCGCTTCCAACGGCACCATGCCGAACGGCTCGTACCAGGGCACGGTGACGACCACGTCGGCCGAGCGCATCAGTGCGGGAACCTCGTCGTGCGGCACGCTGCCGAGGACGTTCACCCGGTCGGCCAGGCCGTAGACCTTGGCCAGGCCCGACAGTCTGCCCGCCTCGGGCTCGTCGGCGGAGCCGCCCGCGATCAGCAGCTCGGCCTCCGGCACCTTGCGGAGCGCCCGCAGCAGGGTGTCGACGCCCTTGCGCGGCACCAGCCGGCCGATGCTGAGCACCCGCGGGCGCGGGCCCTTGGCCGCTCGCGGACCTTCGGGGGTGAAGCGGCCCAGGTCCACTCCGCAGGGCACGATCGAGATGACGTGGTCGGGCACTCCCATGGCGCGCAGCTCGCCGACCTCGTCCGAGCAGGTGGCCAGCACTGCCGCCGCCGCGCGGCCGATCCGCCGCTCGGCGTCGATCCGGCATGCCGGGCTGGTGTCCGCGCTGCCTTGCCAGCGCCGCTTCACGGTGCCCAGTGCGTGGAAGGTTTGCACGACGGGACGGTGGCCCGCCGCCAGCAGCGCGGCGGTGCCGCTCATCCAGAAGTGCGCGTGCACGATGTCCGGTGCCCGCCGCGCCCAGGAACGTGCCAATTGCTCGGCGAAGGCGGGCATGTAGGTCGGCAGGTCGTCCTTCGGTATCGGCACGGCGGGCCCCGCTCGAACGTACTCGACCCGCACCCCAGCGGCCATTGGCGCGCTCTCCGGCTGGCTGGACGAGCTGCGCCGGGTGTGGACGACCACGTCGTGACCCCGCTGCGCCAGAGCCTGCGCGAGCGCGGCGACATGGACGTTCTGCCCGCCCGCGTCGACTCCGCCGATCGCGGCCAGCGGGTCGGCATGCTCGGAGACGAGATCGATCTTCATGGGATCAGTTCCCTCACTGCCTTGACGACTTGCGCGGCTGTGACTCCCGTCAGACACGGATGGCCACCGATCGGGCATATCTGCGCCCGCGTGTCCTTACACGGCCCCTCCTGGTCACCGAGCAGCACATACCGCACTCCGTACGGGGCCCAGCGCGCGGCGGGCACCACAGGGGAGAAGAGGCTGACCACCGGGGTGCCGACAGCCGCGGCCAGGTGGGCGGGGCCCGTGTTGCCCGCCACCAGCGCACAGGCGTCGCGGAGCACGCCGGCCAGCTCCGGCAGGCTGGTCAGCCCGCCGAGATCGATCGCGTGACGTCCTGCCACCCGAGCGGTCAGCGCGCGTTCGTCCGGACCACCGGTGACCACCACCGCGAAGCCCTCCTCGGCCAGCGCCTCGACCGCCTCCTGGTGGCGGGAGGGCGGCCAGGCACGGGCCGGCGCGGCGGCTCCTGGATGGACGACGACATAGCCGGGCGGGCCCACCGGGCTCGGCGGCGGCGGAGTGATGGCCAGTGCGCCGCTGTCGACCGGTTCGAAGCCCGCGGCCCTGGCCACCGCCAGCATCCGCTCCGCCTCCGGCAGGTGCCTGGTCTCGTCCACCCGCACTCTGACGTCGAGCAGCGAGCCGGGGTAGTCCTCACTGATCGCGGTGATCCTGCCAACCCCGCGCAGCCTCAGCAACAGCGCGAGCGGCAGTGCCGACTGATGGAAAGAGGTGAGGATCACCGCCTCGTCGGCGTCGGGCAGCGCGTTCATGAGACTGTCGACGTGCGCGCCCGTGACGCGCGGAGGATCGGCGTCGATCCACGGTGCCCGCCACTCGATGACGCGGTCGACACCGGGCAGGAGCTCGGCGGCGGCCCTGCCCCGCGGACCGGCCAGGAAGCTCACCTGGTCGGCGTACGCGCTGACCGCGCGAACGGCCGGACCGGCGAGCAGCACGTCACCGATGCTGTCCAGGCGAGCCACCAGGACGGCGCGACTCACCGGCGCTCCCTCAGCTCACCGCGAAGCCGGTGCAGGCAGGCGACGGGCGGGATGATCGCACTCGTGACCACCATCTTGATCATCTCGGCGGGCGTTCGCGGTCCCGGCGCGACCCGCTCCCACGCGAAACGCGCGGTGAGCGCGGCCCAGCCCGTCGCCGCGAGGAGCGCGGCCCCCTTCCCGGTGCGACCGCCGGGCCGCATGACAGCGGCGGCCAGGCCGATGGCGACGGCGGACAGCCCCAGCGCGGCCGTGACGGCATGCCTGGGCAGCAGCCCGCCCGCCCCGATCCGCGACCGCCAGCCGGGCCCGTGGATCCTGCGCATCAGCGCGTCGTCGGCGTTGCCCCGCTGGAACCGCACGCTGGCCCAGAACCCGTCGTCCCGCACCGGGTGCCGGGTCACCCGCTCCCCTTTGACCAGCCGGAAGCCGGCCGCCATCACTCTCAGCGCGAGATCGGCGTCCTCCCGGTAGGCGCGGGGGAACCGCTCGTCGAACCCGCCGACCTTCTCCAGCGCGGTCCGCCGGTAGGCCATGTCCGCGGTGATCCACTCCGCGCTCGCCAGGGCGGCCGTGTTGCGCTCCGCGTCCGTCGGCCGGCGGCCCTCCGGCAGCGGCACGTGGATCCTGCCCTGGCTGCCGCCCACGTCCTCCGGCAGCTCCGCCAGGTCCTTGATGACCGCTTCCAGCCACCCCTCGGCGGGCACCACGTCGTCGTCGAGGAAGACCACCCAGGGCGTCCGTGCCTGTCGCCAGCCCTTGTTGCGCGCCGCGGCGGGTCCTCTGCGCTCGGTGTCCGCCACCACGATCACGGGCACGTCCTTCGGAATGGCGTCGGCCAGGGAGGCCCGCCCGATCGTGGGGATCACCACCGTGATCACGCCGGCCTCCGCACCACGAACGGCCCGATCACGAGCAGGTCGACCGGCGCGGAGCCGAAGCACTCCAGCGCGTCCCCCGGCGAGTCGACCATCGGCCGTCCCGCCGTGTTGAGGCTGGTGTTGACCACGACGGGCAGCCCCGACAGCGCCTCGAACCGCTCCAGCACCCCGGCCATCAGCGGATCGCTCTCCGGCGAGACGGTCTGGATGCGGGCCGTCCCGTCCACGTGCACGACGGCGGGGATCCGTTCGCGCCACTCCGGCCGCACGTCATGGACGAACAGCATGTACGGCGAGGGCACCGGGCCCCGGCCGAAGATCTCCCTCGCCCTGGACTCCAGCACCATCGGCGCGACCGGCCGGAACTGCTCCCGGCCCTTGACGTCGTTCAGCCGCTCGGTGTTGCGGACGTGGCCGGGGTGGGCCAGCAAGGAGCGCCGGCCCAGCGCGCGCGGGCCGTACTCGCTGCGGCCCTGGAACCAGGCCACGATCTTGTCGTCGGCCAGCGCCGCCGCCACCTCGGCGGCCAGGTTCTCCGGCCGTGCGTACGGCACGCGCGCGACGTCCAGCCACGCGGCCACCTCGTCGTCGCTCCAGCAGCGCCCCAGGTCCGCGCCGCGCATGGGCGCCGCGGGCTCGCCGTGCTCCTGGGCCAGGTGCAGGGCGCCACCGAGCGCCGTGCCCGAGTCACCGGCGGCCGGCTGCACCCAGATGTCCTCGAACGGCCCCTCGGCCAGCAGCCGGGTGTTGGCCACGCAGTTGAGCGCCACCCCTCCGGCCATCGCCAGGCGCCGCGCGCCCGTCCTGCCGTGCAGCCAGCAGGCCAGGTCGAGCAGCACCTCCTCCAGCCGCGTCTGAACGCTGGCGGCCAGGTCCGCGTGGTCGGCGGTCCACCTCTCCCCGCCGCCGAGCCTCTTGGCGAAGCCGCCCCAGTCGATGGGCTCGACCCTGAAACCGCCTTCCGGCGTGGCCGTGACCAGTTCGCGCAGCACGTCGAGGTGCCGGGGCGTGCCGTAGGAGGCCAAGGCCATGACCTTGTACTCGTCGCTGGAGCGCATGAAACCCAGGTGCTCGGTGACCTCCTCGTACATCAGGCCGAGCGAGTGCGGCAGCTCCTGCGCGGCGAGCGTGGTCAGTTCGCCGTCCCGATAGTGGCCGGCCAGGTGCGAGACGGACTCGCCGCGGCCGTCGCACACCAGGACCGCGCACTCCTCGAACGGCGCCGCGAGCCCCGCCGAGGCCGCGTGCGCCACGTGGTGCGGCACGAACCGCACCTGCGCCGGGTCGAGCCCGGGCAGCGCCGTGGCCAGGAAGCTCGGGGCCCTCGTCGCGTACGTGGTGCGCAGGTCCTCCCACGGAGCGCCCGTCTCCTGCCGCACCAGCGAAGGATCGTAAGAATAGGCGACCGCGTCGAGATCCTCGGGCCGCAACCCGGCCTCGGCGAGACACCAGGCGGCGGCCTGCTCGGGCAGCTCCCAGGCCGAGAACGGAACGGGCCGCTTGCCATGCTTGCGCCGGCTGAACCGCTCCTCTTCCGCGGCGGCGACGACCTCGCCGTCCACCACGAGGGCGGCGGCGGGGTCGTGGAAGACCGCGTTGATCCCAAGGAACCTCATGGGGAATCGCTACCGAGCGCAGCGGTCGTTAAACGCAAGGTAGGAGGGGCAGCCGTCTCTCATGTTGACGCGACGGCCAGTCGCGGCCGGGCTTTTCGGACGCGACGAAATCTTGAAAGGGGGCGCGTATGAAAATCCTGGTCTGGCATGTGCACGGCTCATGGACCACCTCATTCGTCCAAGGCCGTCACACCTACCTCGTCCCTCTCACGCCTGGCCGCGACGCCGACGGCAGAGGTCGGGCGCGGACCTTCGACTGGCCCCCCTCGGTACGCGAGGTGCCCTGGGACAGGCTCGCGAACGAGCATGTCGACCTCGTCGTCTACCAGCGCCCGCACGAGATCGAGCTGGCTCGCGACTGGCTCGGCGGCTCCGTGCCCGGCATCTACGTCGAGCACAACACCCCCACGGGCGACGTGCCCGCCACCCGGCACCCGCTCGCCGGCCAGTCAGCCATTCCGCTCGTGCACGTCACCCACTTCAACGCGCTGTACTGGGACAACGGCATCGCCCCCGTCCGCGTCATCGAGCACGGTGTGATCGATCCCGGCCACCGCTACACCGGAGAGCTGCCCCGGGCCGCCGTGGTGATCAACGAACCGGTCCGGCGTACCCGCGTGGCGGGCACCGACCTGCTGGCCGCCTTCGACGTGCCGCTCGACGTGTACGGCATGAAGGCCGGAGATCTGCCGTACCCGTCGTACGACCTGCCACAGGCCGAACTGCACGCGGCCATCGCCCAGCGGCGCGCCTACCTGCACCCCTACCGGTGGACCTCGCTCGGCCTCTCGCTCATCGAAGCCATGATGATCGGCTTGCCCGTCATCGCCCTCGCTGCCACCGAGGCGATCGAGGCAGTCCCGCAGGAGGCCGGGGTGCTGTCCACCAAGCTGTCCGTGCTGGTCGAGGCACTGTCGGAGTTCGTCGGTGATCCCACCCTGGCCGGCCGGTACGGCAAGGCCGCCCGCACGGCGGCGCTCTCCCGGTACGGCATCACGAGATTCCTCGACGACTGGGATGGCGTGCTCGGCGAATGCCCGTAGTGAACCTTTCGTCCGATGCCGGTCATGGAGAAGTCATGAAAGCCTTGGACAGGCCCGTTATGTCCAAAACCCTGCGCAACATGCCGTGCACATGAGTCAGCAGTTGCTGCCGCGGCATTTCGCGCAGCTGGCGGAGATGGTCAGCGAGGAGGACGCCACCGCCTCGACGCCGTGCGGCCCCGATCCCGAGGTGCACGTCCAGGCGATCCAGAAGTACGTGGATGCCGGGTTCGACGAGGTATATGTCAGCCAGGTCGGCACGGAGCAGGACGCCTTCTTCGGGTTCTACGCCCGCGAGGTCCTGCCCCGGCTGCGATAACCGCTCATGCGGTGCTCAGCTCTTACCCCCCGTGAACAGCTCCGTTCCGCCCATGGCTCCCTCGTGACGTTCTGTCCGGCGACGGCCAGTGGCCCCAGCGGCAGCAAGTCGGCCTCCATGCGGTCGTCCTGGATCCTGTTTGCCGCGCCCATGCCGGGCAGGCGATGGAGTATGACGGTAACCAGATTTCAGGACCTGCCCCTTGCCGACCGCGATCGCGCGTGGGACGGTGACGCCGCCGACAAGCGGGTGCGTGACTGGGCTGACGCCGAGGATGAGCCGGACGCCGCATACCGCGACGCTCATATCTGGTACGACGGCGACAAGCCCGAAAATTTCACCAGTTACAAGCTGCTGATCGCCGACGTCGTCGACGGCAGGCTCAAGGCCGTGCCGCGCGCCATCATGGCCGCCGGCAACATCATGCAGGGCGCTCGTGGTGGCATCGACCTCCCCACAGATGAGGTCGGCAGGGTCAAAGCCCACCTCGCCCGGTACTACGAGAAGATGGGTGACAACCCGCCGTGGGAGCGCTGACCGATGGTGGGCAGGAGCGGATGTGAGCGAACTGCGGCACAGTGACCCCGCGGAGCCTGGAATCGTCCGGCGGCGCAAGGGACGTGGGTTCCGTTACTTTTACGTGAACGGGCAACCGGTCCGCGACCACCGTACCCTGGGCCGGATCAGAGCGTTGGTGCTGCCTCCGGCCTGGCATGACGTATGGATCTGCCGCTCAGCCGACGGCCACATCCAGGCGGTCGGCACCGACGCCGCGGGACGACGGCAATACCGCTACCACGACGCGTGGCGAGCCGAGCAGGACCGGATCAAATTCGACCGGGTGGCGAAGATGGCCGAGCGGCTGCCGCGCTTCCGCGAGCGCGTGGCTGACCACCTCACCCGGCACGACATGTCACGCGAACGGGTGCTCGCAGCGGCGGCCCGGATGCTCGACATCGGGTTCTTCCGCGTCGGCGGGGAAACCTACGACACCTTCGGCCTCGCCACACTCCGGATGGAGCACGTCACCTGTGACAAAGATCGAGTGATGTTCTCCTACCCCGCCAAGGGCGGCAAAGCGCGCGAAGTTGAACTGCGCGACGCCGACGTGTGCAAGGTGGTCATCGCCCTCCACCGCACTGGCGAGAAAGGGGACCTGCTGCGTTACCAGGCTGACGGCGCGTGGGTCGACGTACGCAGCGACGACATCAACGACTACCTGCGCAAGGTCATGGACTTCGAGGTGACGGCCAAGGATTTCCGTACCTGGCATGCCACCGTCCTGGCAGCCGTCGGCCTCGCCGTCTCCGTGAGGGCTCGGAGCAGGACCGGTCGCAGGCGAGCGGTAACCAGGGTGATACGCGAGGTCGCCGACTATCTGGACAACACACCCGCCGTCGCCCGCGCCTCATACGTGGACCCCCGCGTGATCGCGGCCTATCACCGCGGCCACACCATCAACCGTTCCCTGACCAAACTCGGCTCCGACACCGCGGAAGGCCAACTGGCCACCCACGGGACAACCGAGCAGGCAGTCCTGTCCCTCCTGCACAACCCCGCCGCGCAAGGCGGTTAGGCAGAAGCCGCCCGGGCAGACCGCGCACGCCCAATCGGTCGTAGCAGCCCTTGAGTAAAACTCTCGGGAGTTTCTCGGGGGATGGGAGTGGCTGGGAGCGGTGCCTGTCAGCGGAGGAGTGGCCACTTTCCTGATCTTCGGACGGCCGCACGGCGGCAGCGTGCCTGGCGCTGCCGGCCAAGGCGATGCTGCCGGCCGCAGCCGCGGGCATGCTATACGGAGTCCAGGACGTGCTGACCCGCGACTCGCTCGCCATCGGCGTCGTGCTGGGCGTGGCAATCCTCGGTGAACGGCTGCGCGTCGGCCGAACCCAGGGAATCCGGGTGCCCGGCTCGTGGGAGGCGACCGCAGGCCCGCCAGGCATCGATCGCCTCATGAACGAGACGGAGACGCTCACTGCCCGCACCAAGGCCGGAGAGGTCGTCCGGAGTCGTGGAAGTGCTGTCCCTCATGTCCATGGACGCGAGCATGTCACTGAGCATCCCCGTCGCGCCTGCTCTACGGCTATGTGTCGGAAAAGGATGGATGAGCTCGTTCAGGCCAACAGCTCCGGCTTGGTCCGATCGCATGCCGTGATACGCGCGCGATCAGCCGGGACCCGGAAACCCCCGTCGAGCCCTCATAACCCATCCCTAAGAACGGGGCAGCCGTGCCGAAGAGCATCCGGCGAGCAACCACGGGAGCACCTCGACGTGGCCGGAGCCCCTCGAAAACCGAGAAACCCCAGCTCAGCGTGCCGAGCTGGGGTTTCTGTGCGGTGCGCCGCCAGGGACTCGAACCCCGGACCCGCTGATTAAGAGTCAGCTGCTCTAACCAACTGAGCTAGCGGCGCTTGCAGAGAGGAATATACCGGTGATCCGCATCCTGGTCGAATCGGTAGCAGGCGGGCCTGTCGGGCGGTCAAGGCTAGAATAAAGTTCGGCCCCCGGCTCCGGCAGACAGGATCATCGATGTTCGACTCTCCCGCCGAGGTGGCGGAGCGGCTCGCCGCCGTCGACTACCTCTCCGACGACGCCATCTCCACCTCGGTGTTCCTGGCCGCGGCGCTGGGCAAGCCGCTGCTGGTCGAAGGCCCCGCGGGCGTGGGGAAGACGCAGCTGGCCAAGGCCGTGGCCCTGGCGACCGGGGCCGAGCTGATCAGGCTGCAGTGTTACGAGGGGCTCGACGAGGCCAGGGCGCTGTACGAGTGGAACTACAAGAAGCAGCTGCTCAGGATCCAGGCCACCAGCGCGGACGACGACATCTTCTCCGAGGAGTTCCTGCTGGAGCGGCCGCTGCTGAAGGCGATCAGGGCCGCCGGGCCGACCGTGCTGCTCATCGACGAGACCGACAAGGCCGACGTCGAGGTCGAAGGGCTGCTGCTGGAGCTGCTGTCGGAGTTCCAGATCACGATCCCGGAGCTGGGCACGATCGCCGCCACGCGCCGGCCGTACGTGGTGCTGACCTCCAACGCCACCCGCGAGCTGTCCGAGGCGCTCAAGCGGCGCTGCCTCTACCTGCACCTCGAATACCCCACGCCCGAGCGGGAGCGGGACATCGTGCTCAGCCAGGTGCCGGGCATCCGGGCCGACCTGGCCGAGCGGCTGGCCAGGACGGTGGCCACGCTGCGGGCGCTGGAGCTGAAGAAGGCGCCGTCGGTGGCCGAGACCGTCGACTGGGCCAACACGCTGCTGGCGCTCGGGCGGGACGACCTCGACGAGGCCACCGTGGCCGGGACGCTGGGCGTGGTGCTCAAGCACGCCTCCGACCAGGCGCGGGCGGTCAAGGAGCTGGGGTTGCCGGATGTCGCTGATCGATAGGCATGTCGGGTTCGTGCGGGCGCTGCGCGAGGCCGGGATCCCGGTGTCGGTGGCCGAGGGGCTGGACGCCGCGCACGCGCTGCGGGTGATCGAGCTGAGCGAGCGGGAGTCGCTGCGCGCCGCCTACGCGGCCACGCTGGTCAAGAAGCCCGCGTACCGGCCGGGGTTCGACGTGCTGTTCGACCTGTGGTTCCCGGCCTCGACGTCCGGCATGCGCACCGAGCGCGCCGAGCGG
This sequence comes from Nonomuraea sp. NPDC003201, assembly GCF_053590415.1. Lineage (NCBI taxonomy): Bacteria > Bacillati > Actinomycetota > Actinomycetes > Streptosporangiales > Streptosporangiaceae > Nonomuraea > Nonomuraea sp. NPDC003201. The sequence continues at coordinate 17,694 of NZ_JBSFTC010000107.1, read as the reverse complement.
CCGATCGACCTGGAGACGGCCCCCGTCGACGAGCTCCGCGACCATCTGGCCCGGCTCCTGACCGGCGGCACCGACCAGGAGCTGCGCGAGTTCGCCCAGGCGATGGTGGGGCGCTTCGGCCACCAGCCGGCCGCCACCCCCGGGCGGCAGAACTGGTTCTCCTACAGCGTCATGCGCGCCCTCTCCCCCGAGACGCTGATGGCCCGCATCCTCCAGAACGTCCTGCAGGGCCAGGAGCGCGGCGGCCTGGCCGAGAAGAACGCCCGCAGGACGGTCTACGACAACACCCGGCGCTTCGAGGAGGCCGTGGCCACCGACGTGCGCCGCCGCATCGCCGAGGACTCGGGGATCGAGCGCATCGCCCGCTCCGCCGTCCGGCCCCCGCTCGACCAGATCGACTTCCTCCGCATCACCAAGGCGGATCTGGCCAGGCTGCGCCGCGAGGTCCATCCGCTGGCCAGACGCCTGGCCACCCGCCTGACGATCAAGCAGCGCAAGGGCAGGCGCGGCCGCCTCGACTTCCGCAGGACCGTGCGGGCCTCGCTGCAGAGCGGCGGCGTGCCGCTGACCACGCACTTCAGGCCGCCGCGGCCGCACAAGCCGGAGCTGGTCATCCTCTGCGACACCAGCGACTCGGTCTCGTCGTTCGCCCACTTCACGCTGTTGCTCACGTACGCGCTGAGGGAGCAGTTCACCAAGGTGCGGGCGTTCGGGTTCGTGGACACGGTGGACGAGATCACCCGGTTCTTCGTCCCCGGCGCCGACGTGGTCGAGGCCATGACCAGGCTGACGAACGAGGCCGACATGGTGCGCTTCGGGCGTACCAACTACGGGCACTCGCTGGAGGGCTTCGCCGAACGGTACGGCGACGCCATCGGGCCCAGGACCTCGCTGCTGATCCTGGGCGACGCCCGCTCCAACTACCAGCCGCCCGCCCTGGACGTGCTCAGGTCGCTCGTGGGCCGCTCGCGGCACGCGTACTGGCTCAACCCCGAGCCCGTGGCGCAGTGGGACACGGGCGACTCGGTCGCGAGCGAGTACGGCGCGGTCGTCGCCATGCACGAGTGCCGCAACGTCGCCCAGCTCACGGCCTTCATCGAGACGCTGGCCTGAAGCCTGAGGAGGCCTCAGGCGCGGTGCAGCTCCCTGGCCGCGGTGCGGGTCAGCAGCTCGATCTGCTCGGCGTTGAGCGCGACGTGGTCGGCCGACTTGATCACCTTGGCCGCCAGCCGCGGCTTGAGCAGCGTCAGGCCCTCGGCGACCACGATGCCGCCCTTGGGCAGCAGCCCGCAGTGGACGGCGAGCAGGGGCGTGATCGTCACCGGGATGCGCGTCTCGCGGCTCAGCAGCTCGGCGAACGCCTCGGAGGCCTCGACCAGCGGCTTGGCCGTCTTGGTGCCGTACTTCTCGCCGAAGAACAGCCGGCCGGCGTAGCAGGCGATCTCGGTGTCGGGGCTCCAGGACTCGTTGTCGATGATCCACAAGCCGCCCGGGCCGATCACCAGGTGGTCGATCGACGCCTGGCCGCGGATGGCGCGGCCGTCGAGCACGGTGTAGCCGAGGCGGCCGAGGGACCTGCGCAGCAGCTTCCCGGTGATCGCCTCACCCTTCCGCGCGCCGCGCCAGACGGCCGTCGCGTGGAAGGAACGCCAGTCGAGGAGCCAGTCGCCCGCCGCCACGAGCCCGGCCAGGAGCAGGCCGAACAGCGGAGCGGCCCCGGAGAGGCCGAACCTCAGGGCGAGCGCGACCCCGATCACGAAGCCCACGGCAGCCTTGACATACCGGGACTTGCGCCGGTTGGACGCGTCCTCACGCCAGAACTTCTCGTACCACCACTGCGGAGAAGACCCTGTGTACTTCTCGTCTGGTTGCACATAGATAGAGCCACCGGGCACGGCAAACCCCCAATGTAGATGTGATGCAGGATCTGCCACGCCGAAGATCCCTCGCCAGTCAAGGGATACCCGCCCCTCAACCAAGGCGAGCCTAAGGTGACGTAATTAGTACCCGCAAGACCAGCAAATGACCTCAACCGACCAGTCGGTATGCTAAAGCAGGTGACAAAGGGGGACATGTGAAAGAGGAACCGGTCAGACAGCGACTGCTCGCCGAGGCGACCCGTCTGTTCGCCGAGCGCGGCTTCGAGAGCACCTCCGTCCAGGAGATCGTCGTGGCGGCCGGCGTCACCAAGGGCGCCATGTACCACTACTTCGACTCCAAGGACGACCTGCTGCACGAGATCTACGGCCGCGTGCTGCGCATGCAGATGGACCGGCTGACGCGGATCGCCGACGGCCCCGGCGACGTGCGGCAGCGCCTGTACCGGGCCGCGGCCGACGTCGTGGAGACCACGGCCGCGAACCTGGACGACTCCAAGATCTTCTTCAGGTCGATGCACCTGCTCGCGCCGGAGACGCAGAAGACCGTACGCGCCGAGCGCCGCCGCTACCACGAGCGCTTCCGCGGCCTCGTGGCCGAGGGCCAGCGCGAGGGCGTCTTCAGCGACCGGGTCCCGGCGGAGCTGGTCGTCGACTACTTCTTCGGTTCGGTGCACCACCTGGGCTCGTGGTTCCACGTGGACGGGCCGCTGACCGGCGCCCAGGTGGGCAGGCACTTCGCCGACCTGCTGCTCACCTCACTCGGGGCCGGGCACGTCGACGAGTGAGGCCAGCGCCGAGCGGTGGTCGCCGGGCGTGCCCAGCGCGATCTCCGCGGCCTTCGCGCGCTTGAGGTAGAGATGCACGGGGTGCTCCCACGTCATCCCGATCCCGCCGTGGAGCTGCAGGGCCTCTTCGGCGGCGTGTACGGCCACGCCCGCGTTCCACGACTGGGCCACGGCCACGGAGAGCGCGGAGCCGTCGGTCGCGGCGCTACGGGCGGCGGCCCTGGCCCGTACGACGTCCAGCCACAGGTCCGCCAGCCGGTGCTTGATCGCCTGGAAGGAGCCGATCGGCCGGGCGAACTGGTGGCGTTCCCTGACGTAGGCGAGCGTCGTGTCGAGGCACCATTCGGCCACCCCGAGCTGCTCGGACGCCAGCAACCCCGCCCCGAACCTGAGCACCTCCGCCAGGTCGCACTCCCCCATGTCCCTGGCCTCGGTCCCGTCGAAGGTGACGGTCGCGACGGGCCTGGTCTGGTCGAGCGACGGCACGACCTGGACGAGCGCGTCCCCTTCCACGGCGTGCAACCTGCCGCCGACGGGCACCAGCAGCACGTCGGCCACGTCGGCCCCGGCCACCCCGGTGACGGTCCCGCTCAGCCGCCCGTCCTCGAGCCGCACGGCCGCGCCCGTCCGGTACGGGGAGGCCGCGAACGGCACGACGAGGGCGGCGGTCTTCCTGCCCTCGGCCAGCTCCTCCAGCAGCGCGCCGCCGCTTCCTGAGCCGGTCGGCAGCAGCGCGCGGGTGGCCAGCACCGAGCTGGTGAAGAACGGCACCGGCGCCACCCCCCTGCCCAGCTCCTCCAGCACGACGGCCGCCTCGCTGGCCGACGCCCCGGCGCCGCCGTACTGCTCGGGGATGAGCAGCCCGGCCACCCCGATCTCGCCCGCCAGCGTCTTCCACAGGTCGAGGTCGTAGGGCTCGGACTCGATCCGCTTGAGCACGGCGGCGGGCGGGCAGCGGTCGGCGAGCAGCCCGCGCACCGCGGCCCGCAGCTCCTCCTCGACCTCGGAGTACAGCAGGGTCACCGGGTCGCTCACCACTCCCTCGCCGGGTTCGCTTCGTGTCGTCATCGCGGCAGGTCCTTCCAGGGCACGTCCTTGTCGACGCGGGGCTCTGAGGGCAGGCCGAGCACCCGCTCGGAGATGATGTTGCGCAGGATCTCGGACGTGCCGCCCTCGATCGAGTTGCCCTTGGCCCGCAGGTAGCGGTAGCCGGGGCCGCGGCCGTAGAAGTCGACGTCCTCGGAGCGGCGGAACGTCCAGTCGTCGTAGCCCAGGTCGCGCCCGAACTCCACCTCGAAGCCGGACAGCGCCTGGTTGAGCTTGGCGAACGACAGCTTCATGCCGGACCCCTCGGGTCCCGGCTGGCCGGCGGCGAGCTGCTCGCGCAGGCGTGCCCCGGACAGGCGGGTGACCTCCGACTCCACCCAGAGCGACAGCAGCCGCTGGTGCAGGTCGTGGGTGCGCAGCTCGGGGTGGGCGCGCCAGGAGTCGACCACGACGCCGACCATGCCGCCGCCGCGCCGCACGGGGGCGCCGCCGATGGCGACGCGCTCGTTCATCAGCGTGGTCTGCGCGACCCGCCAGCCGTCGCCGACCTCGCCGAGCCGCAGCTCGTCGGGGAGCCGCACGCCGGTCAGGAACACCTCGTTGAACTCGGCCTCACCGGTGACCTGCCGCAGCGGCCGCACCTCGACGCCCGGCGCGTGCATGTCGCAGATGAAGTACGTCATGCCGCGGTGTTTCGGCACGTCCAGATCGGTACGGGTGACGAGGATGGCCCACCTGGAGTGATGGGCGCCGGACGTCCACACCTTCTGGCCATCGACGACCCATTCGTCCCCGTCCCTGACGGCGCGGGTCGCGAGCGTGGCCAGGTCGGATCCCGCGCCGGGCTCGCTGAAGAGCTGGCACCAGATCTCCTCGCCGGTCCACAGCGGCCGGAGGAAGCGGCGTTTCTGCTCCTCCGTCCCGAACGCCAGGACCGTCGGGGCCGCCATCCCGAGCCCGATCCCCTGGACGCCGACGTTGAGCTGCGGCGTGCCGGCCAGCTCCCGCTCCACGACCAGTTGCAGCTCCCGCGACACGCCCAGCCCGCCGAGCCCTTCGGGGAACCACACCCAGGCCAGCCCCGCGTCGAACCTCGCCCGCAGGAACTCCAGCCGATCCCCGTCCGGGTCGTGCTCCGCGAGGAACGCCGCGACCCGCTCCTTGATCTCCGCCTCGTTCACATGTACCTCTTCAGCTCGCGATAGGCCAGGGACCGCTTGTGCACCTCGTCGGGGCCGTCCGCCAGGCGCAGCGAGCGGGCGCCCGCCCAGAGTCCCGCCAGGGGGAAGTCCTGCGAGACGCCGCCCGCGCCGTGCACCTGGACGGCCTTGTCCAGGATCCACTCCACGGCGATCGGCGTGGAGATCTTGATGGCCTGGATCTCGGTGTGCGCGCCCTGGTTGCCCACCGTGTCCATGAGCCAGGCGGTCTTGAGCACGAGCAGGCGCAACTGCTCGATCCTGATCCGCGACTCGGCGATCCACTCCTGGACCACGCCCTGCTGGGCGACGGGCTTGCCGAACGTCGTCCTGGCCAGCGCCCGCCTGCACATCAGCTCCACGGCGCGCTCGGCCATGCCGATCAGGCGCATGCAGTGGTGGATGCGGCCGGGGCCGAGCCGGGCCTGGGCGATGGCGAACCCGCCGCCCTCCTCGCCGATCAGGTTCTCCACGGGCACGCGTACGTCCTCGAACACGATCTCGGCGTGGCCGCCGTGGTCGGCGTCGGTGTAGCCGAAGACGTGCATGCCGCGCTTGATGTGCAGCCCGGGGGTGTCACGGGGCACCAGGATCATGCTCTGCTGGCGGTGCTTGGGCGCGTCCGGGTTCGTCTTGCCCATGACGATGAAGATCTTGCAGTTGGGGTTCATCGCGCCGGAGATGAACCACTTGCGGCCGTTGATGACGTACTCGCCGCCGTCCCGGACGATGGAGGTGGCGATGTTCGTGGCGTCCGAGGACGCCACGTCGGGCTCCGTCATCGCGAACGCGGAGCGGATCTCCCCGTCGAGCAGCGGCCGCAGCCACTCCTTGCGCTGCCACTCGCTGCCGAACATGGAAAGGACCTCCATGTTCCCGGTGTCGGGCGCGGCGCAGTTGGTGGCCGTCGGGGCGATGGTGGGACTCCGGCCCATGATCTCCGCCAGCGGCGCGTACTGGAGGTTCGTCAGGCCGGCGCCGTGCTCGCCCGGGAGGAACAGGTTCCACAGGCCGCGCTTCCTGGCCTCGTCCTTCAGGTCCTCCATGAGGGGCGGCGGGCTCCAGCCGCTGGCCGCCGCCTGCTCCTCGAAGGGGGCCTCGGCGGGGTAGACGCATTCCTCCATGAATCGCAGCAGTCGTTCGCGCAGGTCCTCGGTGACGCTGTCAAAGGCGAAGTCCATGCCTGCGAGCCTACCGACCGGCCGGTATGAGTGTCGACAGGTGGTTCCCCACAAAAAGGTGCAGGTGGCCATAATCGGGACTTCACAGGCGCCCCTAGAGTTGCCTGCCATGACCGCGAAGCTGCCTGCCCCCGTGGTGCTCGAGAACGGCGTCGTCCGGCTCGAACCGCTCACCCTCGACCACGTTCCCGACCTGTTCGCCGCCTCCGGCGCCGACGAGGAGGTCTGGCGCTGGCTGCCCGCGCCCGCGCCGCGGTCCGAGGAGGAGCTGGGGAAGGTCGCCCTCGGGCTGATGACCGACGACAACCACGTCCCCTTCGCGGTGGTGCTCAAGGAGAGCGGGCGGGCCGTGGGCTGGACCACGTACGGCGACGTGCCGGGCTTCGACGCGAGCATCGAGATCGGCTGGACGTGGTACGGCCGGTCGGTGTGGCGCACGGCCGTGAACACCGGCTGCAAGGTCCTGCTCATCGACCACGCCTTCGCGTTCGGCTACAACCGCGTCCTGCTCAAGACCGACCACCTCAACCTCCGGTCACAGAACGCCATCAAGCGCATCGGCGGGGTGCACGAGGGAACGCTGCGGCGGCATCGCAAGCGGCCGGACGGCACCTGGCGCGACACGGTCTATTTCGGCATCCTCGAAGAGGAATGGCCGCAGCACCGGGCCCGCTTGGACCGTTAAGGGGTGTATGACTGATCGGCTGGGAGGCTACTGGCTCGGCGCCCGGCTCGACGGCGGCGGGCACGTCATCGTCCGCGAGGCCTACGACGAGTCGGGCACGCGGCATGCGCTGGGAGTGCCCTGCCTGCCGGACGCCGAGGCCCGCGCCAGGCTCGCCACCGCCGCCTCGGCGGCCGGGCGCGTGCGGTCGCTGTCGGTCGCCAGGCTGACGGAGGCCTGCCTGGACGGCGATCCGCCCTACCTGGTCGGCGAGTACATCCCCGGCCTCACCCTGCGGCAGGTCGTGGACCGGCACGGCCCGTACACGGGCGACGCCCTCTACCGCCTGGCCACCGCCGTGGCCACCGCGCTGGCCGCGGCCCACGAGGCGGGCGCGGTGCACGGGTCCCTCACCCCCGACAAGGTCATCCTGGGCACCGAGGGCCCGCGCCTGGTCGGCCTGGGCTGGTGTCTCTCCCGGGAACCGGCGGTACCGGCCACGGACGTGCACGCCTGGGGGCGGCTGCTGATCTTCGCCGCCTACGGCCCGGACGAGCGATCGGGCCACGGCGAGCGGCTGGACCGCCCGTTACGCGGGCTGGTGGCCGCCGCCCTGCAGCGAGATCCCGAACGCCGCCCGAGCGCCCACCAGCTCCTCCTCTCCCTCCTCGACGCCCCGCAATCCCAGCAGGGCCGCCTGCTGCCCCCCGAGCCCGTCTCCGACCCGCCGCTGGGCGTCCGCGCCGAGACCGTGTACGCGCGACTCAGCCCGGCCGAGCAGGACCTGGTGCCGGACGTCTTCCTCCGCCTGGTGGACCTGGACTCCGACGGCTCCGACATCATCGTCACCGCCTCCAGAACCGACCTGGTCGCCGGCCGCGCCACCGACGAGGTGACCTCGATCGACGGGGTGCTGGAAGCGTACGGCAAGGCGGGCCTCCTCACCGAGGGTGACGGCTCACCGGCGATCACGTACGCGGCGCTCCTGCGGGCCTGGCCGCGGCTGCACGAGTGGCTGGACGGCGAGCGCGACGGACTGGCCGTGCACAGGGAGCTGGCGCGGGCGGCCCGGCGGTGGGAAGCGGGCGGGCGGCGGGAGGCGGCGCTGTTCCGGGGGGAGCCGCTGGACAGGGCACTGGCGTGGGCGGCCAGCGGCCGGAGGCGGGTGACGCTGAGCTCCGGCGAGCAGACGTTCCTGGACGCGGGGCTCGCCAGGGTGCGCCGCAGGTCGCGCAGGCGGTGGACGGTCATGGCGGGCCTGCTGTCGGTGGTGGTGCTGCTCGCCCTGTGGCAGCGGGGCGCCGCCGACGGACGCCTGGACCAGGCGATGGCGAAGGTGGCGGCGTCCCGGGCGGAGGCGCTGCGGCTGGCGGACCCGGTAACGGCCCGCAAGCTCAGCCTCGCCGCGTGGCGCCTGGCCCCGATCCCCGAGGCGCGCCGGGCGTTGACGTCGGCGGATCCGGCGGTGGACGTGTTCGCCGACCCGTACGCGGGCCCCCGTTCCCTGCACGCCATCAGCGACGACGGCTCCCGCCTCGCCGCACTCGACGAGGGAACCCTGCGGGTGTACGACATCCCCTCCCGCAGCCTGCTCGCTCGAACGGCGGGCCCGGTCCAGACCGTGCGCGCCATGGCCTGGTCGCCCGACGGCCACACGCTGGCCCTCGTCGGCGTCGACCGCTCGTACCTCTGGGACACCACGTCCGGCGACGGCGTCGGCCCGCCCTTCGGCCGCGGCCTCGGCGCGCCCGGGGAGCAGTCGGCATGGTTCAGCCCGGGCGGCGGCCTGCTGTTCGCGGCGGCCCGGCTGTCGGGCGAGCGCTGGGCGTGGGACCTGAGGGCACGGCGAGCCGCGTTCGTGGGCGAGTACGCGGTGGTGGGCCCCGGGGATCGGATGGCGCTGGTCTTCGCCGGCAATCGTTCGGAGATCCGCCGCCCGCCCCGGCCGTCCCGCGCACCGTGGCTGGACCGGATGCCGTGGGAGTACACGACGTTCGCCCCGGACGGCGAGCGGGTGGCGATCGCCGAGGAGAGCGGCATCCAGATCTACGACCTCGACGGAGTGCCCACCCGGTCCACCCGGCTGCGCCCCTCGCCGGGCCACCTGCGGTTCAGCCCGGACGGGCGGCTGCTCGTCAGCACGGACAGCGATCGGGTACGGGTCTGGCGGCTCGATGACGGCACCGGCACGCCGGTGGCCGACAGGGCGGTGCCCACGGCCGGCGTCGACCGGGCGGCCCAGGCCACGATCACCGGGGACGGACGGCGGCTGCGGGTCCTGGCCGGACACGGAATCGTGCTGACCATCGATCTGGCACCCGGGCCCGCGCCCCGGGATCACGCCGCGTACATCTGCTCCCGGTACGGCGCCCTCTCCCCGCAGGAGTGGTCCCGGCACCTGCCCGAACTACCGCACCGCGACACCTGCTGACCTCCGGCGAAGAGGTCAGCCGGCCTGGGAGGTCGCGGACACCGGCTCGGGGGCCGGCTGGGGCTGCGCGGGGGTGGGGTGGGAGTGGTCGGGGGCGAGGCGGCCGAGGGTGATCGTGCCGCCGATGGTGAGCGCGCTGGCCAGGATGGCGGGGATCGCGGTGGAGGGGTTGGTCGGCAGGGGCTCGCCGAGGAGGATCACGCCGGCGAGGACCGAGGTGATGGGGTCGATGACCTGTACGCCGGCGTACGCGATGCCGAAGTAGCCGACCGCGTACGAGCGCTGCAACAGGACCACCGCGCAGACCAGCAGCACGGGCACGGCGAGCGTGAACCAGTGCACCAGCCGGCCCCAGTCCCCCTCCATGCCGCCCCCGACGACCCGGACGAACGTGGACACGCTCGCCGTCACCACGCCCGCGCCCACGGACAGCAGTAACGCCCTGCTCGGCCCGTGCACCCGGGCCGCGATCAGCTGCGTCACCAGGACGATCACGCCGATCACGGCCAGGAACACGAGCGCGGCGCCGTCACTCAGCCTCGGCGTCACGTTGTGGTGCGGCACCAGGAGCATGAGCCAGAGCAGGCCCACCGCCACCGCGATCGAGCCGAAGATCTCCGCGCGGTACGGCTTGCGCCCGTACATGAACGCGGCCAGCGGCACGGCGAACACCAGCGTGGCGACGCTGATCGGCTGGACGGCCACCAGCGGGGCGAAACTCAGCGCCACGGCGTGCAGGCAGGCGCCGGTGAGACCGATGGCGCCGCCGATCAACCAGCGGGGGCGCCGGACCAGCTTGAGCGAGGCGCCCCCGGCCACGGCCTCGTACTGTTGCAGGGCCGCGCCGAGTGCGTATCCAAGCGCTCCTGCCAGGGCGATGATCAGGCCGACCCAGGTCATGGGCGCCCGCGCAGGGGCATGGATCCTTCCGAGAGCATTCCTCTAGCTTATGAGGGAAGCAAAGCTGGCGAATCATACTTTTGGTGGATCGTTCGGGCGGAGCTGATCCCGGTCAGGACACATGTGTGACCGGGTGGGAAGAGGTCAGGAGCGGTCGGGGCAGACGCAGAACAGGTGGCCCGCGGGGTCCTGGAGGACGATCCAGCCGACGCCGTCCTCCGTGATCCCCGGCTGGAACTCGGGCTTCGTGGCCCCCAGGGCGACGTACTCCTCCGCCGCCTTCTCCACGTCCGGCACCCGGAAGTCCAGGTGGAACTGCTTGTCCGGGCTCGGCCAGGTCACCGGCTTGCGGTCGGGGATCCGGCCGAAGTAGATGCTGGTGGTGCCGTTCCCCACGGCGGCGTACTCGTCCTCCGCGTACTGGATCTCCCACCCCGTGATCTCGTGGTAGAACTCGGCCAGCTTCTTGGGCTCCGCGCAGTCGAGGGTAACGGCCAGGAGCTTTGCTTTCGTCGTCATGAGCCCATGGTTTCAGCCGTACCTGTCATCTCCTGTCAGGTACGGCTAGCCGCGGCGGGTGGCGGCCGTCACACGCTTGAGGATGCGGTCCCACTCCGTGCCGAACGGGTTGTCCTGCACCAGGTACGTCCAGGTGGCCGTCGGCCGCTTCAGGTCCGGCTCGGGCGCCTCGAAGGACTCCAGCGAGCGCCGCTCCACCTCCGCCAGCAGCGACTTGTACTCGGCCACCGCCTCCCGGTGGAACTCGTCGACCGGGCTCATCCGGCCCAGCGCGCGCAGGTGGATGCCCTCGCGCAGGTCCGTCAGGAACGCCAGGTGCTCGGTCCAGCAGCGGTCGATGGCGTGCAGGACGATCTGGCGGGCGGTCTCGTCCCTGGTGTCCTCCGGCAGGGCCTCCCAACGTTCGGCATCGGCCGTGGACAGGGCCTTGGAGGCGGAGTCGCCGTGCAGGACCTTGTCGCGCCACTCCAGGATGAGCTCGCGCTGGTGCTCCAGGAGGCGGGTGTAGCGCCACGTGTTGCGGTGGATCTCCAGGTTGACGCCTTCGGCGACGCGCTGGGCGTGGCCGACGAGGTACGCGCCGCGCCGGTGGCGGACGATGCCGTCGGCGTCGGCGGCGGGCGGGCGCTCGTCGGGGACGAACTGGGTGATCAGGTCATCCTGCGTGCTGACGAAGAAGACCGAGCCGCCCGGGTCGCCCTGGCGGCCGGCGCGCCCGCGGAGCTGGTCGTCGAGGCGGCTGCTGGCGTGGCGGCCCGAGCCGATCACGTACAGGCCGCCCAGCTCGGCGACGCCGTCCCCGAGGCGGATGTCGGTGCCGCGCCCGGCCATCTGGGTGGAGACGGTGATGGCGTCGCGCTCCCCCGCCTTGGCGATGATCGCGGCCTCTTCGGCGTCGTTCTTGGCGTTGAGGACGACCGGCTCCATGCCGCGGCGCTGGAGGAGCTTGGCGAGGTTCTCCGATTCGGCGACGTCGAGCGTGCCGATGAGGATCGGCCGGCCGGTGGCGTGGATCTCCTGGATCTCCTCGACCAGGGCGGCGTCCTTGTCGGGGACGGTCGGGTAGATGCGGTCCGGTTCGTCCTCGCGCACGCAGGGCCGGTTGGGCGGGATGACCGCGACCTTGAGGCCGTAGAACTCGCCGAGCTGCTCGCTGACCGCCACGGCCGTGCCCGTCATGCCGCAGATCTCCGGGTAGCGGCGGATCAGACCCTGAACGGTGATCGAGTCGAGGATCTCGCCCTTCTCGCTCGGCGGCAGCGCCTCCTTGGCCTCCACGGCCGCCTGGAGGCCGTCGGGCCAGCGCTGGAGCAGCGCCACCCGGCCGCGCGAGGGGTTGATCAGCTGGACCTTGCCGTCGCGCACGATGTAGTCGACGTCGCGGGCGAGCAGCGCGTGGGCGTGCAGGGCCAGGTTGAGCTCGATGAGCGTGCCGGGCTCGTGCTCGTCGTAGAGCTCAACGCCGAGGAGGTTCTCGACGCTGTCGGCGCCCTTGGGGGTGAGGTAGACGTTGCGGGCCTGCTCGTCGATCTCGTAGTGGTAGCCGCGTACGAGCTGCCTGACCAGCGCCGCCATCTCCGGCACCGCGCTGCCGGGGTCGGTGGACCCGGCCATCACGAGCGGCACGCGGGCCTCGTCGACCAGCACGGAGTCGGCCTCGTCGATCAGGGCCACCTCGGGCGCGGGCACGATGATCTCGCCGGCCACCGTGCGGAGCCGATCGCGCAGCACGTCGAACCCGATCTCGCTGACGGGCCCGTAGGTGACGTCCTTCGCGTACGCCTCGCGCCGCTCCTCCGGCGTGGAGTTCTGGCCGATCCAGCCCACGGTGACGCCGAGCGCCTCGTAGAACGGGCCCATCCACTCGGCGTCGCGCCTGGCCAGATAGTCATTCACCGAGATCACGTGGACATGCTTGCCCTGCAACGCGTAGCCGGCCGCCGCCATGGCGCCGGACAGCGTCTTGCCCTCGCCGGTGGCCATCTCGGCGACCTTCCCGTCGAGGAGGGCCAAGGTGCCGAGCAACTGCACGTCGTACGGCCGCAGGCCCAGCGTCCTGTCGGCGGCCTCGCGTGCGATGGCGCAGAACTCGGCCAGATCGTCCATCTTCGGCTCGGGCAGCTCGTCGAGCTTGCGCAACCGATCGGCGCGGCCTTCCGCCGCCTTGACGATCTTCTCATAGGGGGTCAGGGGCACCCCTCCTGGACGATCCAAGAGGTTCCTGATGATTCCCTTTATCGAGGCCACAGTTCCTCCAACGCACGCTTCGCCGACACCGTTCCCTCTTACAAGGGAGGGGAGCGGAGCGACGTTACGGCAAGCGCCGCCGTACCGGACATTAGCTCATCCGGGACGCTGCGCCGCCACATCGCTCATGTCCGAGTCACCCGGATTCAGCCCGTACGGCGAGAACTGTGACGGCGGCCAGCAGCAGCACGCACCCCGACCAGGCAAGAGGGGTGAGCCGCTCCCCGAACAGCACCACGCCGAGCACCGCCGCGCCCACGGCCTCCCCGAGCGTGATGATCGACACCGTGGTGGCGCGCAGCGCGGTCAGGGCTCGGAAGAACAGGCCGTACGCGAGCGCCGTCGGCACCGCGCCCAGGTAGAGCAGCAGCGCCACGGACGACAGGCTCACGTTCGGCACGACCCCCTCCACCAGCGCGAACGGCGCCAGGCACGCCGCCCCGACCACGAACCCGCCGATCGCCACACCCTGCGGGTCGTCGCCCCCGTGCCTCCGGGAGAGGATCGTGACCCCGGCGTACCCGGCGGCCGAGAGCAGGGCGAGGCCGATGCCCGCGATGGAGGACGTGCGGGCCTGCAGCGCGGTCTCCCCGGTGAGGAGGACGAGCCCGATCAGGGCGGTGGCGAGGGCGGTGAGCGCGACGCGGCCGAGCGGCTCGCGGAGGAGGAAGCGGCTGCCCAGGGCGGTGAAGACGGGGGTGGCGCCCATCGTCACCACGGTCGCGATCGCCACGCCGGAGTGGGCGATCGCGGCGAAGTACGCGGTCTGGTAGACGGCCATTCCGGCGCCGATCAGCAGGATCCGGCCGTTGACCACGACGGGGCGGCGGGTGAGGAGGAGAAGGAAGGCGGCGCCGAGGAGGTAGCGCCACAGGGAGACGCCGACGGCGCCGAGGCCGCCGGACTCGAAGAGCAGCGAACCGGCGGCGCCGCCCGTGCCCCAGGCGGTCGCGGCCACGGACACGTAAAGGGCGCCCCGCCGGGCGGAGACATGGGTCATGACAGGAGTGCTCCGGATGGAGTGGTTGGAATGGGCCCGGTGTGCGGGCAGCAACCACCCCGGATCGGTCAGACCCGGAATCTCAGGGAATGCCGCCCGCTAGAGGGCGGGCGGCGGGGAGCAGATCAAGCGTCGGTGCACTCGCTCACCCTAGCGCGGCGCGGCGCGGCTAGGGTTTGCGGGCCACGCCGCCCAGCAGGAGCTGTTCCCAGGTGGCCAGCGGGCCGGGCAGGCGCTCGTCCGGATGCCATTCGGGAAAGTGCACCACCCCGGGCTCCACCAGCGCCAGCCCGTCGAAGTACGCGGCGACGGAGTCCCGGTCGCGGAAGTACCCGGTGCCCATGGTGACGTGGAGCATGGCCTCCAGCGCCTGGGCCTTGGGGTTGTCCGAGGCCATCATGTTGGAGGCGGCCAGGTAGCTGCCCTCCGGCAGCGCGGACATGTACCGCCGGACCAGCCCGTGCGGGTCGTCCTGGTCCGGCAGCAGGTGCAGCAGGCCGATGACGAGAATCGCCGTGGGCTGCGCCGGGTCGATCAGGCGGCGCAGCGAGGGGTGGCCGAGCACGGCGTCCACGTCGCGGACGTCGGCGGTGATGGCGTCGGCGTACGGGTTGCCGTTCAGGATGGCGCGGGCGTGCGGCTCGACCATGGGGTCGTTGTCGACGTACACCACCCTGGCCCTGGGGTCGGCGAACTGGGCCACCTCATGCGTGTTCTCCACCGTAGGGAGCCCGGCGCCCAGGTCGATGATCTGCCTGATCCCGGCCTCGCGGACGAGGAAGTCCACGACTCTGCCGATGAAGGCTCGGTTGCACCAGACGAGGTTCACCACCTCGGGCACCGTGTCCTTCAGCTTGCGGGCCACCGAGCGGTCGGCGGCGAAGTTCTCCATGCCGCCGAGCAGCGCGTCGTGTACCCGGGCCACGCTGGGCCGCGTCGGGTCGACTCCGGGTGGAGCCCACTCGTACTCTCCGCTGAGACTCAACCCGCCCCCTTTGCGTGCTTTGACCCGGAATCGTAGTCGCACTTGGCGGCTTAACGGGAAGAACGCGTCAGATTGTGGGACGCCCGGCGACGAACACGCCCAGTGACGGAACGGCCGGCCGGCCGGACAGCAGGCGCTTGAACGCCGGCGCGAGCGGCCGCTCCACGAACCTGTGCACCAGGTACGCGGCCCCGCACATGACCGCGACGAGCGCGACCAGCAGCACGTACTTGTTCACCGCGTCCCCCACCCGGTTGAACACGATGAACCCGATGTGCCCGTGCAGCAGGTAGAGCGGGTACGTGAGCGCGCCGGCCGTCACCAGCCACGGCCTGGCCAGCAGGCGGGTGGCCCGCAACGCCACGAGCGTCATGACGAGGAAGACGAGCACGACCACGGCGATTATCACCGTGTGTGAGTACGACACCGCGTACCGCGAGCCGACGGCGTCGGCGTACCCGATGGCCCGGTAGACCGCGTTGCCCAGGCAGATCGGCACCAGCAGCGCGATCTGGCGGTTCAGCCCGAACTTGTAGAGCATGAACAGGGCCATCCCGGCGATGAAGTAGTGGGAGAACTCCGACTGCACGACCAGGTCGGCGAACCCGGGCAGCAGCCCCGTCTCCACCGCGAACGTCAGCCCCAGCCAGCCCCACAGCCCCACCATGACCCGGCCGCGCGTCATCCCGATCCAGGTCAGGGCCAGGACGAGGAAGTAGAAGCGCATCTCGGCCCAGAGCGTCCAGTAGACGACGTCCACGTTCGCGATGTCCGGCACCGCCTGGAACATCGTCAGGTTCGCCAGCACCTGCGGCAGCGTCACCTGGAACAGCCCCTGCCCCAGCGTCACGGTGACCACGGCGGTGACCGCGATGCCCACCCAGTACGCCGGATAGAGCCGCACGGCCCGCGACACCACGAACGAGCGCGGGCTCCTGCCCCACGCGCTCATCAGCACCACGAACCCGCTGATCAGGAAGAACAGGTCCACGCCCAGGTAGCCGTACTTGGACCAGGAGCTCTCGGCGGCGAAGACCACCGGGCTGTTGCCGCCGGCCCAGCCGGAGAACGTGTAGTGGAAGAGCACGACGCAGAGCGCCGCCAGCAGCCGGAGGCCGTCGATCTCGTAGAGCCGGTCTGAGCTGGTTCGCATGGGTTCCACCCCCTCCTGTTCATGGAGAGGGTGCGCCCGGCCGCTTGCCGCTCGCCTGCATGCAAGTGCTTTGCAAGACGTTTACGCGGCCGTGGCCGGGTAGCAGGAGCCGTGCCCGAAGAAGACGGAAGAAGTAAGGGAGAGAGCCCCCATGGAGCTCTGGAACTATCGAGCTGACGTCTACGACCGCGGCCAGCCCCTGGATCTCGTTGGCTACCACGTCCAGGCGACCGATGGAAAGATCGGGTCCGTCGACGAGGCGACGTACGAGGTCGGCGAGAGCTACATCATCGTCGACACCGGCCCCTGGATCTTCGGTAAGAAGGTCATGCTCCCGGCACAGGTCGTCACGAGCATCGACCCTCAGGAGCGCAACGTGTACGTGGCGCGCACCAAGGCCGAGATCAAGGACGCTCCCGAGTTCGACGAGGGCAAGTTCAAGGAACCCGAGTACCGGACGCGGCTAGGCGACTACTACGGCCGGCTCGTGTAACCAGGACATGCCGCAACAGAAGGGCCGCGCCCCCAGGGCGCGGCCCTTCGCGGCGTTTCACGGCCACTTCGGGTCGCCCTTCGGCTCGATCGGGCCCTGCAGCACGTCCAGCCGCTCCAGGAGCGTGATGAACGTCATCGCGTACGGCGAGTCCTGGAGCACGGCGGCCACGCGCGGCCAGTCGACCTGCTCGCGCAGCGCGCGCACCTGGGCCAGCAGCGCCCCGTAGTCGCAGGCGTGCTCCGACAGCGGCAGCAGCCACGAGATGACCAGGTCGGTGGCCTCCAGCACGGGCACGATCACGGCGGACGCCTTCAGCGGCTCGGCCCGGTCCAGCAGCTCGTCGGTGATCGGCTGGTCGGACACCCGGAAGATCAGGTCCACCAGCCGCCCCTCGTCGTACGCCTTGACCAGCCAGTCCTCCGGCGGCTTGGCCGTCTGGAAGCCGATCCCGCGCAGCGCCTCCAGCGCGGTCGGCACGTCGTGCTCGGTCAGCATGAAGTCGACGTCGTGCAGCGACGGTGCGGCGCCTCGCGCGTAAGCCGCGCATCCGCCGGCCAGCGCGAATTTCACCCCGGCGTCCTTCAGCCCTGAGCTGGCACGCTTGAGCGTGTCGAGGATGGCGTCGGTGACAGCGTGACCGTGGCTCGTCATGTTTTCGGGCTACCCAAACGATCGTCAACTAGGCGTTGGATGCCGGGGTCTCTTGCCCATTAATGAGGGAAAAAACATGTTATGCGAACCCCCCTTAGGGCAGTGGCAGACCCATGGCTACTTTGCTCTGGATCATCGCGGTAATACTGGTCATCTCCGGGATCTACGTGATCCTGGCCAGGCGCGACCTCCTCTGGGGGATCGTGCTCATCGTCCTCGGATTCCTGGTCGGACCTGGCGGAGTCAGCATCTTCAACGTATAAGTTCCGCGCTCCCGAGGGCATGGGGAGCGTGTGAACAAATATCCGCCGTTCACCCGCTTCGAAACCGGCGCGGCATCGGCGGGAGTACGCGAACAACTGGCGCGGCTGCGGCACCGCAGGCGCTCCGAAGCCATACTCGGCCACGGCCCGGCCGGCGACCGAGCTCGACATCCGCCCGAGCATCCCTCTACCTGGCCCCCGTCGGGCCGCGTGGTCGACTTCCACACCCTGGGGCCGACCGCCACTCCCGGACCGTGTCCGGGAGTGGCGCCGGAGAGCCGGCATCCGGCCGG
>NZ_JBSFTC010000106.1:0-33113 GCF_053590415.1 Nonomuraea sp. NPDC003201 | reverse complement strand
CCGGCTTGGGGCCGGGACGGCCACCGCCGCCACCGCCGCCAGGGCCGGGACGCGGACCCGGAGTCGGGCGCGCGGGCGCGCCGCTCTCGAACCGTGCCTGAGGAGCCCCGGACGTCTCACCGCGAGCAGCCTCGGGCTGCTGCGGCTGCTGGTGGGGCATGGGCACCGGCGGGCGCGGCTGACCGCCGCCCGCGGGGCCCGGACGCGGACCCGGACCGGGCCTGGGGCCCGGCCCCGGACGCGGGGCTGAGGAGATCGGCGCCTGCGCGGCGCCGTTACCGGCCTGGCCTTCTGCCGGCCGGGGAGCAGCCTTGGGCGGCTGCGGCCTGTTGGACGGCTGTCCGCCGCCTCTGGAGGGCCCACCCTTCGATGCGCCCAGAGCTTCGGTGAGCCTGCGGACCACCGGCGCCTCGATGGTCGAGGACGCCGAGCGGACGAACTCTCCCATCTCCTGGAGCTTGGCCATGACGACCTTGCTCTCTACGCCGAACTCCTTAGCGAGCTCGTATACCCGGACCTTCGCCACTGCACTCCCTTACTCGGCCCGGGAGGCTGGCTATGCCGTCCGGACCGTCGCTAACTTGACGTCTTCATCGCCGCGTGCTCATCAGGCGCTCATAGCAATCTGACTCCGCCCATCAACTCGGCGTCCTACATGACATTTGCGTGGTCTCCTTCTAGTTGCGCCCGCACGCGCGAGACGTCAAGCGGCCCCGCCACGCGGAAAGCGCGCGGAAACGCTCGGCGACGCTCGGCAAGCTCCAGACAGCTCAAGGACGGATGCAGCGATGCACCGCGGCCAGGAAGCCGTCCTCGCAGGTCAGGGACCACATGGTCCTCGACCCGCACCAGACGGAGCAGCTCGGACTTAGCCGTACGAACCCTGCAGCCCACACAGGTGCGCTGTGGGGTCGCTTGGCCACCATATTCCAGCTTACCGTGTTGACGCATCTACGGAACCGGCGGCATCTTCGGCCTGAGTATCCGGCCGGATGTCGATCCGCCATCCGGTGAGTCTCGCGGCAAGCCGGGCGTTCTGGCCCTCTTTCCCGATGGCCAGCGAAAGCTGGTAGTCGGGCACGGTCACCCGTGCGACGCGCCCCTCGAGATCGAGCACCTCGACATGGGAAACACGCGCCGGTGACAGGGCATTCCCCACGAACTCGGCCGGATCCTCCGACCAGTCGATGATGTCGATCTTCTCGCCGTGCAGCTCGGTCATCACGTTGCGCACCCGCGAGCCCATCGGCCCGATGCAGGCGCCCTTGGCGTTGACGCCGGGCTTGCGCGACCTGACCGCGATCTTCGTGCGGTGGCCCGCCTCGCGCGCCACCGCGGCGATCTCCACGGTGCCGTCGGCGATCTCGGGCACCTCCAGCGCGAACAGCTTCTTCACCAGCCCGGGATGCGTGCGCGACAAGGTGACGGAGGGGCCCTTGTGGCCCTTCTTCACCTGCACGACGTAGGCGCGGATGCGCTCTCCGTGCACGTAGTCCTCGCCGGGGACCTGCTCGGCGTGCGGCAGCACGGCCTCGATCTTGCCGAGGTCGACCAGCACCACCCGCGGGTCCTTGCCCTGCTGGATGACGCCGGAGACCAGCTCGCCCTCGCGGCTGGCGAACTCGCCGAAGTTGATCTCGTCCTCGGCGTCGCGCAGCTGCTGCAGGATGACCTGCTTGGCGGTGGTGGCGGCGATCCGGCTGAAGTTGTTAGGCGTGTCGTCGTACTCCCTGACGACCTCGCCCTCCTCGTCCAGCTCGGCGGCCCAGATCGTGACGTGACCGCTGCTGCGGTCGAGCTGGGCGCGCGCCTTGGAGGCGGCGCCGTCAGTGCGGAAGTAGGCGATCAGCAGCGCGTCCTCGATCGCCTTGACGACCAGGTCGAAGGAGATGTCCTTTTCTCGCTCGAGGCTGCGCAGGACGCTCATGTCGATGTCCACGACGGCTCCCCCTTAGCCTTCGTCGCCGTCGACGTCGTCGATCCGGCGGAACTCCACCTGTACCCGTCCCCGGGTCAGGTCCTCGTAATCAAGCCTGCGTGCGGCGCCCTCGACGTCGAGGTCGACACCGGCCTCGTCGGCGGCCAGAATGCGGCCCTCCACCACGGTGCCGTCTCGCATCTCGGCCTTCACCAGGCGTTTCGCGGCGCGGCGCCAGTGGCGTGGCTCGGTGAGCGGGCGGTCGACGCCCGGCGAGGAGACCTCCAGCGTGTAAGCCGTCTGGCCCATCGAGTCGTCGTCGTCGAGGGCCGTGGAGACCGCCTGGCTCACGTCGGCCACGTCGTCGAGGCTCACGCCGCCGTCGCGATCGACGATCACGCGCAGCAGCCGTCTCTTGCCGGCCTGGGTGACCGTGATGTCCTCAAGATCGAGGCCCTCCGCGCTGACCACAGGCTCAAGGAGCTTCATCAGGTGGTCGCGGGGTGATGCGCTGCCCATATCGACCTCCCCTATTGTCATGTCTCAGCCGGGCGGACCTCGCCTCTGGCTCTCCGCCGTCTGGCCGCTCAGCCAGCGACGACAGTTGACACCCTATCTGTATGGGGGCACGGAAAGAGCGCCACTCGTCATGGTCGAATGGCGGAGCGTCGCCTGACAGCGATCGCGGGCACCAGCCCGTACGATGCTACCGACGAGAAAGCCCCCGAAGGGCCCGCCGCCGCGGCGTCGATCGGGTGCGCCTGGCCATGGGCGGCTTTCCCGTCGGTCGGCTCCACCGTCACTGGAGGTTCTAGCCCGTGCGCCCGCGTCACCTCTCCCGGCGAGCCTTGCTGGCGGGCGGAGCGGCCGCTCTCACCGCCTGCAGCGCCACCGGCCCGCCGCAGCCGTCCGTCCGGGCCTCCGACTCCCCTGAGACCACGCTGCTCAAGGAGCTGATCGCGGAGAAGGAGCGGACGATCGCGCTCTATTCGTCGCTGATCTCCGGCGGGGCGCAGAAACTGGTGCCGTTCCGTGACCGTCACCAGGCCCACGTGAACGAGCTGCGCAAATACGTCACCGTGGCCTCGACACCTCCTGTCACCGCCACCCCGACCTCCTCCCCCAAGCCGTCCCTGTCGCGCCTGCGCGATCTGGAGCGCAAGGCGGCGGCCCTGCGGATCCGCCAGCTCGACCGCGTCTCACCGGGCGTGGCCCAGCTCCTCGCCAGCATCGGGGCCTGCGAGGCGGCCCACGCACTCGCCCTGCCGAGGTCGCTGTGAACCCCGACGACGTCGAGAAACTCCGCAAGGCGCTGGCCGCCGAGCACGCCGTGCTGTTCGCGTACGGGCTGCTGGGGGCGCGGACGTCGGGGTCGCTGCGGGCCAGGATGAGCGAGGCCTTCGACGCCCACCGGACGCAGCGCGACCAGCTCCGCACGTTGATCACGGCGCGGGGCGGGCGGCCGGTCGAGCCCGACGCTTCCTACGCGCTGCCGTTCTTCCCCTCCGGGCCGGCGCTGGCGGTCAGGCTGGCGGTGCACCTGGAGACCGGCGTCACGGCCGCCTACCTCGAGCTGGCCGCCGCGCAGGACGTCTCGCTGCGCCGCTACGCCGCGCAGGCCATGCAGGAGGCGACGACCCGCTCGTACGCCTTCCGCCCTGCCCAGCCTCCGGCCTTCCCCGGTATGCCCGCGGCGGCGGCGCCGCCCCCGTCCCCGCCCGCATCGCCCTCGGCGCCCTCGGCGTCGCAGGAGGGCGGCTGACCCTCCGCACCGCGCGGGCTCTTCACCGGTACAGGACGGAGAGCAGGTCGGGGCCGAGGCGTTCGACGGCGTCGGCGTCGAGCTGGTAGTAGACGACCGAGCCGCGCCGGTGGGTGTGCACGAGCTGCGCCTCCCTGAGCCTGCGCAGGTGCCTGGAGACCTGGGGCGCGGTCATGCCGAGCTGGATGGCCAGCTCGGAGGTGGCGACGGGGTTGCGCAGGATCGCGTACGCCAGCCGCAGCCTGGTCGGATCCTGGAGCGCGGCGAGCCGGCGCCTGGCCGTCTCCAGCGTCGGCGTGGTGGCGCCGTCGGCGCTGTACTGGATGACGACCGGGTAGCCGGGATAGTGCTTGATCACGAAGTGCGGCCGGCCGTGCACGGTCGGGACGAGCAGGCAGGGCCGCCCCTCGTCCACGCGGGCGGTGGCGTTGTAGAGCTTGTCGAACACGACGCGCAGCGGCCTTCGCGCGCCGGACGACGTGGACGCGGTCGGGAGGTCGGCCAGGACCAGGGCGCCACGCCGGTGCAGGTCGCGTACGCGTTCGGCGCGGTCGCGGTCGAGGGCCGGCCGCAACGACGGCCATTCGGCGTCGAAGGCCGCGGCGGCGAAGTCGGCGAGGAAGCCGAGCAGCTCGCCGCGGAACGCCTCGGGGTCGGCGCGCAGCCGGGCGCCGATCTCCATCCGGCTGGTGGAGATCAGCCGCAGCCGCTGCAGCACCTCGTCGCTGAGCCTGGGCGCCAGCTCGGTGTCGTTCTTGCCGATGAGGGCCTGCACGGTCATCGCCACGAAGTCGCCGATGGGCAGCCCGGCCACCTCCCGCAGCTCGCCGGCCAGCGTACGCGCCGGCCCCGCCGACAGCGGCAGCAGGTAGCGGGCGCGGAAGGCGCTCCAGAGCGGCGCCCAGGCGGCGGCCGTGACCAGCAGCTCGCTGTCCAGCCCGGCGTGCGCCCTGGCCACCCAGCTCGCGCTGCCGGGGTGGTGGCCGGGCTCGTCGAGGACGTGGAGGCAGGCGCACAGCTCGGCCAGCGGCGACCGCTGGACGGCGACGGATCCGGTGCCGGGGGAGTCGAGGAGGAGCGTGACGGCCACCCTGCACATTACCGCGTTGACGACAATCTGCTTGAGAGTCACCCGGCGTTTGCCCAGGCTGTGGCGTCATGGCTGAGGAACTGCACGTGGTCAAGCATCCGACCGGCTTCTATTCGGCGGGTGCGACGACCGTATTCGCGTCGAGGTACGACCAGAGGTTCTCCTACTGCTTGTACGTACCGTCGGCGCACGACCAGGACGGCGCTCCCCTGCCGCTGGCGGTTCTGCAGCACGGCACGGGACGGCGCGGCCCGCAGTACCGGGACAACTTCGCCGAGTGGGCCGAGAAGCACGGCTGCCTCGTCCTGGCCCCGCTCTTCCCCGCCGGCATCGGCGACGACCCGTACGACCTGCACAGCTTCAAGTTCCTCAAGTACGGCGACATCCGCTTCGACCACGCGCTGCTGGCCATGGTCGAGGAGACCGGCGAGCGCTTCAACGCACGGACCGAGCGGTTCCTCCTGCACGGGTTCTCCGGCGGCGGACAGTTCGTGCACCGCTTCGCCTACCTGCACCCCGACCGGCTCACCGGATTGTCAATCGGTGCACCAGGGCGGATAACGTACATCGATCACAACAGCCCGTGGTGGATCGGGCTGGAGGGGTTCGAGGAGGAGTTCGGCAGCGCTCCCAGATTCGAGGAGCTTCGTGACGTGCCGGTGCAGATGGTCGTGGGCAGTGCGGACGTGGAGACCTGGGAGATCAACAACCAGGGCGACTCCAACTGGATGGACGGCGCCGACGCCCACGGGGTCACCCGCATCGAACGGCTCAAGGCGCTGCGCGACAACTTCGAGGCCCATGGCATCGACGTGCGGTTCGACGTCGTGCCGGGCGTGGGTCACGACCCGATGTCGGTGCTCGAGCCGGTCAAGGACTTCTTCGCATCGATCCTCACCCCCCGGGAGTCATCATGAAGATCAAACTGCTGGCCGCCGCCGCGGTGGCCGTGACGCTCAGCGGCTGCGCCGTGGGCGAGGCCACCGACTCGGGTGGCGGCTATCCCAGCAAGCCCTTGGCGATCATGGCGCCGGGCAGCCCCGGCGGCGGCTGGGACACGCGGGCGCGCGGCATCGCCAGCTCGCTCAGCGAGTGCAAGGTGGCCGACGTGGACACCACGGTCACGAACGTGCCCGGCGCGGGCGGCACCATCGGGCTGGCCCAGTTCGCCAAGAAGAAGGGCGACCCGTACCAGCTCATGGTCATGGACAGCGTGACCATGCTGGGCGGCATCGTGAACAACAAGTCGCCGGTCGACCTGGCCACCCTCACCCCCGTGGCCGGGCTGAGCCGGGGGCCGACCGCGATCGTGGTGGCGGCGAAGTCGCCGTACAAGGACCTGAAGTCGCTGCTGGACGCCATGGAGGCCAAGCCCCACAGCGTCAAGTGGACGGGCGGCTCGCTCGGCGGGCCCGGCCAGATGACGGTGGCGGGCCTGGCCAAGGAGCGGAACGTCGCCGCCAAGGACGTCAACTTCGTGCCCACGGCGGGCGGCGGCGAGTCCCTGAACCTGCTGCTCAGCGGCGCCGCCACGGCCGGCATCGACACCGTCGCCGAGCTGCGCGCGCAGATCTCCGCGGGCGAGCTGCGGGTGCTGTCGGTGGACTCCGAGCAGCGGGTCGCGGGCATCGACGCGCCCACGATGAAGGAGCTCGGCCTGGCCAACTCGGCGATCTCCACGCTGGCCGGCGTGCTCGCTCCCGCCGGGCTGACCAAGGAGCAGCAGCAGGACGTCATCGGCCTGCTGGACAAGGTGCGCCAGACCCCCTGCTGGAAGAAGGTGCTCGAACGCAACAACTGGGTCGAGGACTGGCAGCCGGGCGACCAGTTCGGCCAGGTGCTGGCCCAGCAGCGAACCCAGGTCACCACCATCCTGGGCGAACTGGGGCTCGGCAAGTGACCCAGCGGATCGTCTCGCTCGGCTTCCTGGCGGCGGCCGTGGTGGTGCTGGCCCAGGCGTTCGCGATCCCGCAGGGCGAGGGCTACCAGGCGGTGGGGCCGCGCGCGTTCCCGCTGCTGGTGGGGGTCGGGCTGGCGGTGGTGTCGGTCATCGGGGTCGTCCAGGCCTTCAGACCGGGTACGCGGGAGCCGGCCCCCGCCACCACCGATGCCGGTGGTGAGGTGGCGGAGAAGCCGCACTGGCCCTCCGTCCTCCTCCTGATCGGCAGCCTGGCCGCGTACGCGATCCTCCTGGTCCCGGCCGGCTACTGGCAGGCGACCACCGCCTTCTTCGTCGCCGTCGCCAGGGTGCTGGGCAGCAGGAGGCTGGTGCGCGACGTGCTCGTGGGGCTGGCGCTGGCGCTGGCCACGTACTTCCTGTTCGACCGGCTCCTCGGCATCTCGCTGCCGCCGGGCCTGGTCAGATTGGCGATCTGAGATGGACGTGCTGGGCAACCTGCTGGACGGCTTCGGCCACGCGCTGAGCCTGCAGAACCTGCTGCTCGCCATGCTCGGCGTCACCGTCGGCACGCTGGTCGGCGTGCTTCCCGGGCTCGGGCCCGCGACGACGATCGCGTTGCTGCTGCCGCTGACGTTCGTGTTCGATCCGGTGGGGGCGTTCGTGATGTTCGCCGGGATCTATTACGGCGGCATGTACGGCGGCTCGACGACCGCGATCCTGCTCAACATCCCGGGCGAGACGGCCTCGATCCCCACGACGCTCGAGGGTTATCCGATGGCCAGGCGCGGCCGGGCGGGGGCGGCTCTGGCCACGGCGGCGATCGGGTCGTTCGTGGCGGGCACGATCTCGACGGTCGTCATCACCTTCCTGGCTCCCGGCATGTCGAACATCGCCAAGCTGATCCAGCCGGCCGAGTACTTCTCGATCATGGTGCTCGCGTTCGTGACGGTGACCTCGCTCATGGGGGACTCGATCGTACGAGGGCTGTCGAGCCTGTTCCTCGGCCTGACGATCGGGATGGTCGGGATCGACCAGATGACCGGGCAGCCGCGGTTCGCGTTCGGCGTGCCGGACCTCTACGAAGGGCTGTCGGTGGTGGCGGTCGCCGTGGGGCTGTTCGCGGTGGCGGAGGCGATCTCCACGGCCGCCTCCCGGCATCAGCCGGCGCAACCTCCGGTCACGGTCTCCGGGAAAGTGGGGATGACCCGCGAGGACTGGCGCAGGTCGTGGAAGCCCTGGCTGCGCGGGACCCTGTTCGGCCTGCCGATCGGGTCGCTGCCCGCCGGGGGCGCCGAGCTTCCCACGTTCCTGAGCTACAACGTCGAGAAGCGGCTGTCCAAGCACAAGGAGGAGTTCGGCCAGGGCGCGATCGAGGGCGTGGCCGGGCCCGAGGCGGCCAACAACGCGGCGTTCTCGGGGGTTCTGGTGCCGCTGCTGACGCTGGGCATCCCGACGTCGGCCACGGCGAGCATGCTGCTGATCGCGTTCCAGATCTACAACGTGCAGCCCGGGCCGCAGCTCTTCGACCAGCAACCGGTGCTGGTGTGGACGCTGATCGCCAGCCTCTACATCGGGAACGTGATGCTGCTGGTGCTCAACCTGCCGCTGATCCGGGTCTGGGTGAAGCTCCTCACCGTCCCCGCCGCCCTCCTCACGGCCGCCATCCTGACCTTCGCCACTCTGGGGGTCTACTCGATCTCCCAGAGCGTCTTCGAGGTGCTGGTGGCGTACGGGTTCGGGCTGCTGGGCTGGATCCTGCACCGGGCCCGGTACCCGGTGGCCCCGCTGATCCTGGGAGCGGTGCTGGGGCCGCTGATGGAGGTCCAGTTCCGCCGCGCCCTGGCCTTCAGCGAGGGCGACCCCTCGATCTTCGTCACCCGCCCGGTCTCCCTGGCCATCCTGCTCATCGCAGCCGCCTGCCTCATCGGCCCACCCCTGCTCCGCCGCCGCGCCAAAACCCCCGTTCCCGCTGTCTGACGCTTCGAGCCCGTCACTCGCGCCACCGCCTCGGGCGCATCGGCTCCCGAGGGCGCCTCCCAACCCAGCGCACGAACCCCGCCCGGGGCGCATCGCCGGCCGAGGTGGGTGGTGTTCGAGGGTGCCTCGCCTCCAAGGGTGCGTTACCCCTGGAGGCGGGTCGATGCGCCGAGCCCCGAAGGGCCCGGCGCGAAGGCCTGGGTCAGGCGAGCGCGGCGATGATGCGGTCGGCGGCCTCGGACAGGGGGATCTCCGACTTCTCCCCGGAGACCCGGTCCCGAAGCTCCACGACCCCCTGCGACAGCCCCCGCCCGACCACCACGATGGTCGGCAGCCCAAGCAACTCGGCGTCCTTGAACTTCACCCCCGGCGAGACCGAAGGCCGGTCGTCCACGAGCACCCGCAGCCCGCGCGACTCCAGCTCGGCCCCCAGCTCCAGGGCCGCCTCCACCTGGTTCTCCTTGCCGGTCCCGACGATGTGCACGTCCGCGGGAGCGACCTCTCGGGGCCACACGAGCCCGAGCGCGTCGTGGGCCTGCTCGGCGATGACCGCCACGGCCCGGGAGACGCCGATGCCGTAGGAGCCCATCGTGATGCGGATCGGCTTGCCGTCGGGGCCCAGGGCGTCGAGGCCGGCGGCGTCGGCGTACTTGCGGCCGAGCTGGAAGATGTGGCCGATCTCGATGCCGCGGTCGATGGACAGGCCGGAGCCGCACCGGGGGCAGGGGTCGCCGGCGCGTACCTCGGCGGCCTCGATCGTGCCGTCGGGGGTGAAGTCGCGCCCGGCCACCACGTTGGCGGCGTGCTTGCCCGGCTCGTTGGCGCCGGTCACCCAGGACGTGCCGGTGACGACCCGGGGGTCGACGAGGTAGCGGATGCCGAGCGAGCTCAGGACCTGCGGCCCGATGTAGCCGCGTACGAGCCCGGGGTGCTTGGCGAAGTCGGCGGCCTCGAAGATGGCGGGCTCGCCGGGCGCCAGCGCCGCCTCCAGGCGCTTGAAGTCGACCTCGCGGTCTCCGGGCACGCCGATGATCAGGGTCTCGACCTTGTCGGAGCCGGGCGTGGTGACCTTGACCACGACGTTCTTGAGCGTGTCGGCGGCGGTGACGGACAGGCCGTGGTGCTCGTTGACGTACGACACCAGCGTCTCGATGGTCGGGGTGTCGGGCGTGTCCATGACCTGCAGCGGCGCCGCGTCCTCGACCGGACGGACGGCGGGCGCGGTCGTGACGACGGCCTCGGCGTTGGCCGCGTAGCCGCACGAGTGGCAGGCCACGAACGTGTCCTCGCCCGTGGGCGTGGGCGCCAGGAACTCCTCCGACGCCGACCCGCCCATCGCCCCCGACTGGGCGAACACGATCTTGTAGTCGATGCCGAGCCGGTCGAACGTGCGGATGTAGGTGTCGCGGTGCTGCTCGTAGGAGTGCTTGAGCCCGTCGTCGTCGAGGTCGAACGAGTACGAGTCCTTCATCAGGAACTCGCGCCCGCGCAGGATGCCCGCCCTGGGTCGGGCCTCGTCGCGGTATTTGGTCTGGATCTGGTAGAGGGTGACCGGATAGTCCTTGTACGAGGAGTATTCGCCCTTGACCATGTCGGTGAAGAGCTCCTCGTGCGTGGGACCGAGGAGGTAGTCGGCGCCCTTGCGGTCCTGGAGCCGGAAGAGCGTGTCACCGTATTCGGTCCAGCGGCCGGTGGCCTCGTAGTATTCGCGGGGCAGCAGGGCGGGGAAGAGCACCTCCTGGCCGCCCATCCGGTTCATCTCCTCGCGGACGATCCTGGCGACGTTCTCCAGCACCATCTTGCCGAGGGGCAGCCAGGAGTAGATGCCGGGCGCCACCCGGCGAACGTAGCCGGCGCGGACCAGGAGCTTGTGGCTCGGCACTTCCGCGTCTGCCGGGTCGTCCCGCAGGGTGCGAAGAAACAACGACGACATGCGCAGCAACACGGCTACTCCTTGCTCGAACCTGGATGTGAAGGATTACAGGCTATCGACTCCGGGTGCCGCCGCGCGCGAGCTTATCCACAGGTCCCGCAGGACTCAGACCGTCAACGGGATCCAGCCGGACATGAAGGCGGCCAGAAACGCCGTGAACAGAGCGGAGAACACCGCCGACAGCGCCAGCGCGCGTACCCGGCCCCAGGCGTTCCTGCGCAGCATGAGCACCAGCGCGACGGACAGCAACCCGATCGACAGCGCCGGGACCGGCCAGAAGGACCGCTCACTGTCGATGAACCCCGGCGTCGCCCGGTCCACCACGTCCGCGATCAGCGCCGCGCCGACCGCGCCCGCCGCGAGGTCGCCCCAGACGTCCTGCCTGCGGGTGGCGAACGCCAGCAGGCCCAAGGCGACGAGCAGGGCGAGCGTCCAGTTGAGCCCGGCGGCGCTGCCTCCGACGACGTCGAAGGCCACACTGCCGCTCAGCGCGCTCGTGCCCATGGCCGCGACCAGCGTGGACGCGACGGCCAGGAACGTCGTCAGCAACGCCCACCCGAACCCCGACGCCGTGGCGCCCACGGCCAGCGACAGGCCGAGGTAGACGTACGGGTCGTAGATCTGACCGACCCACGCGGGACCCTTGCCGGCGAGGAGCATGCCGACGAGCCCGACGGCGAGTCCTCCGAAGAAAGCCGTCAGAAGGTGACGTTCGATGCCGCGCTGCCGCCGGTCGTACTCGGCGAGGTCGGCGTAGTCGATGCTGGTGTCGTCCATATCCATTTCCCTGGTCAACCCTCCCCCGGGTAACCCTTGGGATGACCAGTGCCAGACTATGTGACCGTACAAAAAAGGCAAATTTGGGCAACCCGAATGCAAAAACAAACAATCGCTTGGTTAGCATGGGTCCGTGGCACTCCCCGATGAGCTCCGCGCCGTCGTCCGCGACTACCTCGCCGACCGGCCGGACGCACCGTGGCAGGCTTTCGCGCACGACGTGGGGATCGCGGGGCTGCTGATCCCCGAGGAACACGGCGGGGCGGGATGCGGTCCGGCCGAAATGGCCGCCGTGAGCGAGGAACTGGGCCGGGCGCTGTCGCCCCACCCCTTCCTGCAGACGGCGGTGATGGCCGTCGAGGCGCTCACGGCGAGCGGGGCGCACGACCTCCTCCCGGCGCTGGCCGACGGCGCCACGACCGCGACCGTGGTGCCGCCGGGCGAGGGCGCCCTCCGGCTGGAGTCCGGCCTGCTCACGGGCGTGGTCCCGTACGCGCCGGCGGGCGAGCTGGCGCTGGTCTACGTGGACGGGCTGCTGGTGGCGGCCGTGCCCACCCGGGCGAGGACGTACCGGACCATGGACGAGAGCCGGCCGCTGCAGGAGCTCTCCTTCCAGGACACCCCGGTGCGGCGGCTCGGCGACGGCTCTTCGTGGCCCCGCGTACGCGACCTCGGGATCGCGGCGCTGGCCGCCGAGCAGGTGGGCGGGGCGCAGCGGTGCCTGGAGATGGCGGTGGAGCACGCGAAGCGGCGGTGGCAGTTCGGGCGGCCGATCGGGTCGTTCCAGGCGATCAAACACAAGCTCGCCGATCTGCTGCTGGTGGTGGAGTCGGCCAGGTCGGCGGCGGGGGCGGCGGCGATCGACGAGGTGTACGCCGCGATCGCGGGGTCGTACTGCACGGAGGCGTATCTGGCGGCGGCGGGTGAGAACATCCAGGTGCACGGCGGGATCGGGATCACCTGGGAGCATCCTGCGCACCGCTACCTCAAGCGGGCCACCTCGGACGCGCAGCTTTTCGGGCCGCCGCAAGCCCATCGCGCCCGCCTGGCGGCCCACGCCCTCGGCTAGCGCTCCCACATCCCGCCGCACTCCGGCGGAGGCCCTTTGGAGCAGGAGGGACGTGGGGGTGGCGGGGGTCCCGTAGGAGAAGGGACACGGCGGCGGTGCCGGGCGCGGGACCCTCCAAAAAGTGCCGTCGGGGGCGGGTCAGCCGCCGAGCAGTTCTTCCCAGGGGTGGCGGGTGTTGGTGCGGCGGGTGGTGTCGAGGGCTTCGGCCAGGCGCCAGAAGCCGGGCCGCTCACGTACGGTGGCCCGCCCGATCGGGTCGATGGCGCGCAGCTCGAACCGCACGCCCATCACGTCGAGCACGGCCGAACCGCTGCTCCCCGGCCCGGCCTCGGTGACCAGCGGGCCGTCGTAGTCGGGGTCGCGCACCTGCTGGGCCAGCAGCGAGGCCACCTCGGACGCGTACGGCCCGTCGCGCCACTCGACGTGCCAGCTGTGATCGGCCCCTCGCCACCACGTCAGGTCGCGGCACGACTCGATGAAGTCGGCCTCGGTCGCCAGCGCGGCCATCACCCGGCCGAACGCCTCATACCTGCGGGCGCTGGTGAGCGAGAGGTCGTCGTCGGCGGAATCGGGGAACGGGCCGTCCTTAGGCCGCCGCAGCGCGCGCTTTCGCTTCACAGCCATCCACTCTGATCGGGCACGCGCCCTTCCCGCAAGTCTTCGCTGCTGATACGCTCTACCAAGCGAGCGCTTGGTTCACTACTTCGGAGGCGCGATGACGTCCCTACGGATCAGCCTGGGGTATGAGCTGGAGGTTCGCGGTCGCACCCGCGAAGTGGAGCAGCGGACGTTCCAGAACGTGGTCGACCAGGTCGTGCTGGGCGACCGGCTGGGGTTCGACACGGCCTGGTTCGTGGAGCACCACTTCACCAGGGGCTTCTCCCACTCCTCCGCACCCGACCTGGTCCTGGCCGCCATTTCGCAGCGCACCGAGCGCATCCATCTGGGGCTCGGCGTGGTGCTGCTGCCGTTCCAGTCCCCGATCCGCACGGCGGAGCGCGTCGCCACGCTGGACGTGCTGAGCGGCGGCCGGGTGGAGTTCGGCACGGGACGGGGGGCCTCGCCCCTGGAGTACCAGGCGTTCCAGCGGCCGTTCGAGAAGTCGCGGCAGATCTGGGAGGACTCGCTGGAGGCGACGCTGGCCATCTGGCAGGCCGACGGCGAGCCGATCAGCCGGTCGAACGAGTTCTTCGAGATCCCCGACGTGGCCGTCTACCCGCGCCCGGCCCAGCGGCCGCACCCGCCGGTGTGGGTGGCGTCGACCTCGCTGGAGGGCTACCTGGCGGCGGCCAAGCACGGGTACAACCTGCTCGGCATGACGATGCTCAAGGGCATCGACGACGTGGCCTCAGACATCACGAAATATCGGGAATGTCTGGCGGAGCATGGCTTCGACCCCGCGAGCCGCCGCGTCGCCCTGATGATCCCCTGGTACGTCGCCCCCACCCGCGACGAGGCGACCGCCGCGGCCGCCGACGCCGTCCTGTGGTACATCCGCCGCCAGGTCAACCTCGTCACCCCGCCCGACTACTACGACGCCCGCCACGCCACCCACCGGGTGCTGGGGCAGCTCGCGGCCGGGATGCCGCCCGACGAGTCCATGGCCACGCTGCGCGAGCACCTGATGGTGGTGGTCGACGACGTGGAGGGCTCGCGCAAGGCCCTGGCCAGGATCGCCGAGGCGGGCGCGACGGACCTCATCATCCAGGCGCAGGTGGGCGGGCTGGCGCATGACCGGGTGTGCGACTCGATGACGCTGTTCATGACCGAGGTGGCACGTTGACGGCCCGCCCGACGCCCCGGACGCTCGACCGTACGGAGATGGTGCTTTGATGGCCCGCTGGCTCACCCGTGACGACCTCGGCGCCGCCGCGCGGTCCGCCACCGGACTCCTGCTCGTCTCCCCCGACCTGTCGAGCGCCGTCCCGCTGGACCCCCGCGACCACGTACTGACCGTGAAGGCCCTGCGTGAGTGCGGGATCGGCGAGCGCGAGCGCGTCGTGGTGGCACTCGCCGAACCCGCCGGCGCGCTCTGGACGGCCGCCGCGGCCGACGTGGCCGAGGCCGCCGCCGACGTGGGCCCGCGCGGCCGGATGCGCCTGCACCACGCGCTGACCGCCCTCAAGGCCTCCACCCTGGTCAGCACCCCGACGGGCGCGATGGACTTCCTGGCCCGCCTGCATCTGGAGTTCCTGCTGGACCCGCTGGACCTCGGGATCAGGAACATCGTCCTCACCGGCGAGATCGCCTCCAAACGGACGATCGCCCACCTGGCGGGAGAGTTCGAGGCCAGGGTGACGGAGGTGTTCGCGAGCCCGTTCACCGGCGGCGCCCTGGCGTGGCGGGCGTCGGAGGACGAGCCGCTCACCCCGCTCGCCGACGACGTGCTGGGCCTGGCGGCGCTGACCAAGGACGACTCCCCCGACCCCGCCGCCGAGCTCGCCGAGCTGGTCATCACCTCGGCGGCCGGCGACCCCGTGCTCAGGACCGGCCAGGTCGCCAGGCTCGCCGGTGCGGGCATGCCCGCACCGGCCCACACGGTGGGCGACCACGTGCTGGTCAGAGGCGTGTGGCTGGCGCTGCCGCGCATCGAGAAGGCGCTGTCCAAGATCGACGGCGTGTCCGGCTGGGACCTGTCGATCAGCCGCCAGGGGACGCTGGACGCGGCCGTGCTCACGGTCACGTTCAGCCGGGCGAGCCTGGTCCGCAACCCCATGTGGAAGTCGCGGATCCAGCAGGCCGTCCAGGCGCTGACGCCCATCTCGATCGACGTGGAGATCGCCCAGGACGTCTCCGAGAGCCCCGCGCCGGGCACGGTGAACGACCTGCGCGGCCACCACCTCGGAAGGGACCGCGCTCTCATCACCTAGGGGCAACATGGCACCGATGCCGGACTGGGGAACGCTCCCCCGCATGCTTCGCGACCAGGCAGAGAACCACCCCGGCGCCGTCGTGGTCGCCGAGGGCGGCACGCAGATGACGCTGTCCGAGCTGCGGGCCTCGGCGGCCGAGATCGCCCGCGGCCTCATCGCTCTCGGCGTCGGGCCCGGTGACCGGGTGGCGATGTGGGGGGTGAACTCGGCGTTCTGGGTGCGGCACGCGTTCGGGATCTGGGACGCGGGGGCGGTCATCGTGCCGCTCTCGTCCCGTTTCAAGGGCATCGAGGCCGCCCAGCTGATCGAGAAGACCGGCGCCAAGGTGCTCATCACCGGAGCGGGCCCGTCGGCCGCCCCCCTCGCCGACCTGCTCCCGCCCCTTTCCGGCCTGCGCCGCCCCGACGACTTACGCGCCCTGGGCACGCGGGTCTCCGCCCGGGAGGCCGAGGGACGGGCGCTCGCCGTACGCCCTGACGACCTGTGCGAGATCATGTCCACGTCGGGCACCACCGGCGTGCCCAAGGGCGTCATGATCGACCACGCCCAGGTCCTGCGCGGCTACTGGGACTGGTCCGAGATCGTCACCCTCGACGAGCGCGACCGCTATCCGATCGTCGCCCCGTTCAGCCACGGGTTCGGGCTGAACGCGGGGCTCATCGCCTGCGTCCTGCGCCGGGCCACGATGATGCCGATCCCCGTCTTCACGCCCGACGCCGTGATGTCGCTGATCTCCTCCGAGCGGGTCACCGTGCTGGCCGGGCCGCCGACGCTCTTCCACCGGATACTGGACGAGCTGGACCGCGGGTCCTGGGACGTGTCCTCGCTGCGCGTGGCCATCTGCGGCGCCGCCGCCGTCCCCGCCCGCCTGATCACGCGGCTGGTGGAACGGGTCGGGCTGGAGCGGATGATCAACGCGTACGGGCTGATGGAGGGCACGGTCGTCTCCATGACCCGCGCCGGGGACCCCATCGACGTCATCGCCAACACCACCGGCAGGACCGTGCCCGGGATCGAGGTGCGGATCGTGGACGACGACGGCAAGGAGGTCGCGGCCGGGGAGCGCGGGGAGATCCTGCAGCGGGGCTACGGGGTGATGCGGGGGTACTGGGGCGAGCCCGCGCGGACGGCGGAGGTCGTGGACGGCGACGGGTGGCTGCACACGGGGGACGTGGGGGTGCTGGACCCGTCGGGCAACCTGGCCATCGTGGACCGAAAGAAGGAGCTCTACATCGTCAACGGGTTCAACGTCTCGCCGGCCGAGGTGGAGTCGCTGCTGCTGCGGGAGGGGTCGCCGGCGCAGGTGGCGGTCGTGGGCGTGCCGGACCCGGTCCGGGGGGAGGCGGGGGTGGCGTACGTCGTCCCGCGGCCCGGGGTCGCCGTCGATCCGGCGGGGCTGATCGGCTGGGCCAGGGACAACATGTCCAACTACAAGGTGCCCAGGCGGGTCGTGGTGGTGGACTCGCTGCCGGTGAACGTGAACGGCAAGGTGGACAAGCTGGCGCTCCGCACGTCGGCCGAGGCTCTCTTGAGGGAGTGAACTCCATCTCCGGCAAGGTGAGAACGTCTGCCGGGGCTCCAGGGCGGGTAGGGTCAAATTAGCGCCATCTGCCCCAGGAGCTGCCATGTTGCGCCTGTTGGCCGGGGAGGCCGCACGTAGATTCGGGGGGCGCGCCGCTGTCGTCACCGGCTCCGCCGTGCTGACCTTCGCCGACCTGGACCGGCTCTCCGACCAGGTGGCCGCCGGGCTGGCCCATCGGGGGACGCGCGTCGGCGACGTCGTGGCGCTGGCGCTCCCGGACGGGCCCGAGTTCGTGATCTGTTACGTGGCGGCCGCGAAGATCGACGCGGTGACGGCCGGCATCGGGATCGAGCGACCGGAACTGCTGGCCCGGCTGGACCCGGCCATCGTCATCACCGCCCCCGGGGTGCTCCCGCCGCTGCCCGGGCTCGACGTGGTGACGCTGCCCATCGAGCGCGGCGGCCCCGTCCGGCTCGGGAGCCTGTGCAGGCGGGAGCCGCCACCGCCGCCGTTCCCGCCGGACCCCGCACGACCGGTCGTGATCACGTTCACCTCGGGCAGGACGGGACCGCCCAAAGGGGTCGTGTTCGGCAACAAGCAGCTGGAGGCGATCAGAGCCCACGGGGCGGGGACGCGCTGGGGGACGGGCGACGCGCGGCTGGTGCCGCATCCGCTGGGCCGGCTCGGGTTCGCCACGCGGCTGCCGATGTTCCTGCAGACCGGGCGGACCTGTCACGTCCTGCCCGAATGGAGCCCGGAGGCCGCGATCAAGGTGATCCGCGAGCACGGGATCGAGGTGCTCCACGGCACCCCGTACCAGCTCTCGCGCATCCTGGCCTGCGGCGGGGACCTGCCGGACCTGGCCCTCGTCCGGTCCGCCGGCGCGCCCGCCCCGCCCAAGCTGATCAGGGCGTTGCGGGACAGATACCGCGTGCCCGTGTGCAACCGCTACATCTGCCCCGAAGCCGGGCTGGGGCTCGGCACCCGGCCCGACGACCCGCCCGAGGACGCCGAGGTCTGTGTCGGCAGGCCTCGGGGCGGTGTGGACGTGTCGATCAGGAGCGCCGACGGACGCGTACTGTCAGATGAGGACGAAGGCGAGGTACTCCTCCGCTCCGAGGCTGTGATGAGCGGCTACGTTGGCAGGAACACCGATCATGCGGTGTTCGCGAGAGACGGGTTCATCCGGACCGGCGATCGGGGATACCTGGATCACACCGGCCGGTTACATCTGGTGGGACGCGTGTAACCGAGTCTTAGGAGGCAGCGTGGCGTTGCACGTGGCGGTCATCGGGTCGGGCCCCGCCGGGATCTACACGGCCGAGGCTCTGGTGAAGCAGTCGGCCGAGCGCGTCGAGGTCGATGTCCTCGAACGCCTGCCGACCCCGTACGGGCTGGTCAGGTACGGCGTCGCGCCCGACCACACGTCGATCAAGTCGATCGCGAACTACCTGCGGAAAGTGCTCGAACTGCCCGAGGTCCGCTTCCTCGGCGGCGTCACGCTGGGCGAGCACGTCTCCGTCGAGGACCTGCTGGGCGCCTATGACGCGGTCGTCTACTGCACGGGCGCGATGGTCGACAGGAAGCTCGGCATCCCCGGCGAGGACCTGCCCGGCAGCGTGGCGGCGACCGACTTCGTCAACTGGTACTGCGGGCACCCCGACGTCGATCCTGGGCGGTTCACGCTCGACAGCTCCGAGGTCGCGGTGATCGGCGTCGGCAACGTGGCGGTCGACGTCGTACGCGTCCTGGCCAAGACCCACGAGGAGCTGCGCTCCACGGACGTGCCGCACGACGTGCTCGAACGCCTCGAGGCGAGCCAGGTCAAGGCCATCCACATGATCGGCCGACGCGGCCCCGAGCACGCCAAGTTCACCCTGAAGGAGCTGCGCGAGCTGGGCGAGCTGGCCAACGCCGACGTCTGCGTCCGCCCCGACGAGGCCGTCGTCCTGGGCGTCGACTTCCCGCGCCAGGTCCAGGGCAACATCAAGGTCCTGCAGTCGTGGGCCGCCCGCAACCCGGTGGGCCGCCCGCGCCGCCTCGACGTGCGCTTCTGGCTGCGGCCCGTGGAGATCCTCGGCACAGAGCGGGTGGAGGGCCTCAAGCTCGAACGCACCCGCCTGTCGGAGGAGGGGCGCGTGGTCGGCACGGGCGAGTTCGAGACGCTGCCGGTCGGCATGGTGCTGCGTTCGGTGGGCTACCAGAGCGTGCCGCTGCCGGGGGTGCCGTTCTCCGAGAAGACCATGACCGTGCCGAACGAGGCCGGGCGGGTGCGCGACCGCGAATACGTGGCTGGCTGGCTCAAACGCGGTCCCACCGGGGTGATCGGCACCAACAAGTCCGATGCGGCGGAAACGGTCCGCACGCTCCTCGCCGACCTCTCGGATCGCCCGCGGGTGAGCGGCGGGGCCATCGACGCGCTGCTGGCCGCGCGCGGGGTGCGTCCCGTGACGTACGAGGACTGGCTGGCGATCGAGGCTGCCGAGGCCGAGCTGGCCAGGTCGCTGGGCCGGGGCGAACGCGTCAAGCTGGTCGGCCTGGAGGCAATGCTCCGTGCGTTCCGTTCCTGAGGGGTTCGACGAGGCCTACCGGGTCCAGCAGGCCCGCTATCCCTCCGCCGGCGCGGACTGGCAGCCGGTCCACACCGTCTACGTCCCCGCCGACCGGTTCTCGATCCGCACGCTCTCCGAGTGGCGCGATCAGGCGTTGTCCCTGGTCAAGGCGCATCTGCCCGATCCCGACGCGGTGGCGGAGGTCTTCGGGGTGCCCGGCGGGCTGGCCGCCGCCGTGCACCCCAAGGTGGTCCAGAAGCTCTCCTCGGAGCCGATCGAGGACCTGCGCATCGACTTCGAGGACGGGTACGGCGTACGTCCCGACCTGGTGGAGGACGATCACGTGGCGCAGGCCGTCGAGGCGGTGGCCACGATGCACGCGGCGGGCACGCTGCCGCGGCGGTGGGGGCCTCGGGTGAAGTCGTTCGCCGACGGGGATCCCGCGCGGTCGGTGCGCACGCTCGACCTGTTCCTCTCGGGGCTGATGGGGCGGGCCGGCGAGCTGCCGCCGGGATTCACGGTGACCTTTCCCAAGATCCTCATGGAGGCCTACCTCGGTCAGTTCACGGAGGTGCTGGCCCGGCTGGAGGACGAGCTGGAGGTGCGGCTGCGGTTCGAGATGCAGGTGGAGGCGCCGCAGACGCTGCACTTCCTGCGCGGGGACCTGGCGGAGTCGCTGGGCGGGCGGCTCGCGGCGGCGCATTTCGGGGTCTTCGACTACACGGCCGCGATCGGGCTGCCGCCGCACGAGCAGCGGCTGGACCATCCGGCGTGCGATCACGCCCGGCACGTGATGCAGACGGCGTTCGCGGGCACGAGGGTGGAGCTGTCGGACGGGTCGCTGGCCGCCTCTCCGGCCTCCGGGCTCACCCGTGACGTGCACGCGCTGTGGCGGCGGCACGCCGAGCTGGTCAGGCATTCGCTGGGGCACGGCTTCTACCAGGGGTGGGACATGCATCCTTCCCATCTGGTGAGCCGCTTCGCCACCGTTTACGCCTTCCATCTGGAGCGCTATGACGCGTACCGGGAGCGGGTGAGAGCGTGGGAGGAGCAGCGGGAGGCGGGGGGCGGCCTCATGGACGAGCCCGCCACGATCCGCACGCTGGCGGCCGCTCTCAGGCGCGCGGACGCGGCCCTGCCCGGCTGACGGGCGTGGTCAGCCGCGCGGACGCGACCTTGCCCTGACGGCCTTCAGTCGCGTTCGACCAGGGACCGCCACTGGCGTACCAGGCGCCACTCCACCGGGTCGGACCAGCTCGCCCGGACGGCGGAGCCCACGTGGAAGGCGCGGATGCCGTAGTCGAGCAGCGCCGGCACGTGCGCCGGCTTCAGCCCGCCCCCGGCCAGGATGATCGAGCCGTCACCGGCGTCGGCGCGCGCCCTCAGCACCGGCAGCCCCTCCCCCACCCCGTTGGGCGAGCCCGAGGTGAGCACGGTGGCCAGGTTGGGCAGCAGCCGCACGGCCCGCCAGGACGCCTGAACGTCGGCGGCGTGATCGACCGCCCGGTGGAACGTCCACGGGAGCGGCGAGACGGCGTGGATGAGCGCCTCGGTCGCCGTGAGATCGACCTTCCCCGAGCCGTCGAGGAACCCGAACACGAACCCCGCCGCCCCCGCCTGCGCCAACGCCTTGGCGTCCCGCCTCAGGCGGTCGAGCACGTCGGGGTCGGCGATGAAGTTGGCGTCACAGCGGAGCATCACCATCTGAGGGAGGGGGCACTCCGCGGCGATCGCGGCAACCGTGTCCGGGGAGGGGGTCAACCCGTCGGCCGCCATGTCGGCGACGACCTCCAGCCGGTCGGCTCCACCCTGTTCAGCTGCCACGGCGTCACGCACGTTGAGGGCGATCACCTCGAGCAGGGATCCGGTCATGGAGGAGAGGTTATATGGTGCTCTGCACCGTTCCGCCGCTGATCACACCAAAAAGTCCCCGCCAACGGCCTTCCCCACCGCCGCAGGGCCCGTTCCAGGCCCCCAAACGCTCCCACAGCGCCCGCGCAACCGGAACCCCCCGCCAGGCCCCACCCGACAAGCCCACAGCCCGCCACGCGCCCTGTGGGAGGGCCGGGAGGCGCGCTTGGCCCCGATCCCGGTGGGGACCGGGGCCATGAGTGCGGGGTGTCAGGCGGAGATGAGTTCGGCCATGGTCAGGTCACGGAAGGCCGGTGTGGTCTGGTCCCGCGACGGGCGCTCGAAGAGGGCGCCGGACGCGCGGTGGGGAAGGTCCACCGTACGGACGTGCCGGAACCCGCGACTGCGGTAGTACTCCTGCAGCCGCCAGTTCCCCTTGGCGCAGTCCAGGCGCAGCCACGGCAGCCCGGCCGCGTGGGCGTAGGTGCCGGCCCAGTCCAGGAGGGCGTCCCCGAGGCCGCTGCCGGACCAGGGACGGGCCACGGCGAGCTTGTGGACATAAAGGGCAGCCCCGGGGTCGTCGTCGAGTGTCCAGAACTCGGGGTCCGCGTTGTCGTCGACGGCTATCGTGGCCACCGGCGGGGCCGATTCGTCGGGGTCCAGGTATCTGAGCTCGTCTTCGAGCAGGAACAGCACCCGCTCCTCGATGAGCGGCACGATGCGCTCGGGGCCGAAGCCCCCGCGCGGCCACTGCCGCACTCCCTGCGAGTAGAGCCACTCGGAGGCGTCCGCGAGCAGCGTGAGTACGCCGGGAAGGTCCTCGGGCTCAGCTCTGCGGAGCGCGAGCGGGTGAAGAAGCGTGTTGGTGTGCATAATACAACTCCCGTTGCGTAGGGTTTACGCGCATACGCAAAGCGTGATGAAGCAATGGTGCGCGTAGCCGAAATTGGGGCCTCAACCCGATATATATGGATAAATGGCGATTTAGGGGAGTATGCACGACTCCCCTAGGCCAGCGAGGCGGCTAATTTCTCGCTGCGCCCGGCCCCAGCCGGCGGGATCACCCCTTCAATCGAGCTCGTTAGCGGCCATCGAGCTCGTATCTGATCAAATGTTTGTCGGCGGGCAGCACCGACACCGCGACACGCACTGGCATGTCGGCCCCGTCGTATCCAACTCGGACATACACCATGACTGGTGTGCCGAGCTCGAGCTGGAGGCGCTCGGCCTCCTCCTGGTTGGGCATACGGGCCCAGATGTCGTCGGTGACGCGCACCTGCGCATGCCCCAGCTCCTCCAGCACCCGGTTCGCCCCTCGCGCGATGTCTCCGGGTCTGGCGATTTCGGAGTCGGCAACCAGATCACGGGGGAAGTAGGAATCGTTGGTGTTGTACGGCTGGCCGTCCACGAAACGCAGACGGCGTCGCACCACCGCCAATTCCCCGTCCGCCAGCTCCAGTCTGCTGGCGATCTCCTCGACGGGAGAAACCGTCAGCACCTCGATGTACTGGCTTGGCTCGCGGCCTTCCTGCGCCACGGCATAGGCGAAGGCTTCCCGCAGTTCCCCAGAAGGTTGTGGCTCCAGCTCCCGCTGCGGATAGATCAGCAGCGGTCGGCGGTCTCTGACCACGGTTCCGCGCCGCGGCGTGCGCGTAACGAGCCCCTCATTGACGAGCTCTCCCAGGGCCAGCCTTACGGTGTTCCTGCTCACCCCATGGTCTTCCATGAGCTGCGCCTCGGTCGGCAGCTGTGATCCCGGGCCGAGGACGCCCGAGTAGATGGCCCGACGCAACTCCGCAGCCACCTGCTGATACAGCACCGACCTTGCCACTTTCACCCCTTTTGTTCCAACAATTTAGACGATCTGGTTCTAGCAGGCCACAACCCCTTGACCGAACCGCCTCCACCGGCCCATCATCCATTCGTTGGTACAAATCCATCTAAAGGCCGGTGAGGGGGTGAAGGCCAGTGTTGCCGGTCCGCACGGGTACGCCGTACCTGCCCTGGCATTCCCCTTGCGAAGCAACACGTTTACTGCGTTACGGGTTGCGTCGCCAGGGGTTCACCCACACCTACCAGAGCATGGGCATCGGTGTGCGCGAGCTATCGGTGTTGACTGAGCTGACCGTGTGGTGCAATGACGGATCCTTTGTCTGGAATGAGGAGGGTGGCGCCCCCGTCACGCACCCCATTGATGACCCGGTTCGTGCAGCTCAACGCATCGCCGCACGTTACCGGCAACGGGAGCTTTCACACTCCCCCATCGACTCCGTGCGCGAACCAACGGTCTAGGACTCCATCCCTCGCCGGAGTCCTGGCGCCGTCGCGCACGGGACAGGAAGCGCGTCCTGGCGGGTCCCCCACGCCCGCCAGGGCGCGTTTTCCTCCAAGGGACCAACGCAGGGCCTCGCGCCTTCCCGCCATGGGCGGGGGCCGTGCCCTTCCAGGCGGATCCCGCGCCCCAGGCGCGTGGGTGACCGCCGTCCGCGCCGATTCCCGGGCGCTCGCCGGCCTTCGGGTCCTCGCCGATCCCCAGGTGCCCGCCGCCCTCCGGATGCGCA
Source organism: Nonomuraea sp. NPDC003201 (assembly GCF_053590415.1). Lineage (NCBI taxonomy): Bacteria > Bacillati > Actinomycetota > Actinomycetes > Streptosporangiales > Streptosporangiaceae > Nonomuraea > Nonomuraea sp. NPDC003201. The sequence goes on along the minus strand of NZ_JBSFTC010000106.1, from coordinate 9,328 downwards.
CGTCACCAAGGTTCCTCGCCGACCCCGAAGCACTCGCCGCCGCCCAGAACGGCGCACCCCATTTTTTACGGTCGCCACGGGCGACCCCACCCACCGACCACGGCCGGGCCCCGTCCAGGGAGACGCTTCTCCGGTGTGCGGGGCCGGGCGCCGTCACGGCACGGCACGACCGGCTGGGTGGTTCCGTCGAGGACCGGCGGGCAGGCAGGATCACGACTCTTGACCCGCAGGTCACGTGTGTCACCGAGATCCCATCAGTCATCGTTCGCCGCCAGTCCGAGCCGTCCGCGTCGACGCCTTCTGACATCATCATCAACCCTCGGAGCCGAACCTGTGGGCCCCTTCGTGATGGTGGGACTGGTGGGATTTTCCGGTACCAATCCAATTTCCGGAGCAAGGTCAACTAGCGGGAGGATTTGCGCTGGACCGGATGATCATCCAGATTCCCGTCATCCTCCACCGGCACCCAGTCCACCAGGGTCAACCGCTCGTCGACCCGGCGATAGGCGGCCCGCACCCGCCGGCCGCGCTCCGGAGAGCCGTCGCCGCACCAGTTCCCGTACACGAAGCACCCCGGCACCGCCGCCAGCCGGACCATCACCACCACGTACGGCACCCCGAACCCCGGCATGAACGGCTGATGGTTGACGATCCAGCTCTCGACCACCCCCTCGGGCTCCACGTCCCGCCAGTGCCACGCCTCCGTGCGGCACTCGGGACAGAACGCCCGCGCCGGGAAACGCACCGCCCCGCACCCGTCGCACTCCTGCACGGCGAACTCCTGCCCGGCGACCCGCTCCCACCACTGGCTGGAGTCCCGGTCGGGTTCGGGCCGGTAGGCCGTCATCATGATCTCCTCAGGATCAGGGCGGAGGTGGCCGGCAGGATGTAGCCGGGCTGGGCCGTGGACAGCGCGACCTCGGCTCCGGGCACCTGGCGGTCCCCGGCGTCGCCTCTGAGCTGGGAAACCGCCTCGGCGATGTGGTTGATGCCGTGGACGTAGCCCTCGGACAGGAAGCCGCCGTGGGTGTTGACCGGGAGCGGACCGTCCGGCGCCGTCGCGCCCGAGGCCACGTACGGGCCGCCCTCGCCCTTCTCGCAGAAGCCGTAGTCCTCGAGCTGGACGATCACCGAGTACGTGAAGCAGTCGTACAGCTCGGCCACGTCGATGTCCGCCGGCCCCAGCCCGGCCTGCGCGTAGAGGCGCGGGGCCAGGGCGGCGGCCGCGGTCACCGTGGGGTCGGCGGTCGGGCCCGAGAGGTGGGACGTGCCACCGCCCCAGGCCGCGGCCGAGATCAGCACCGGGGGGCGGCGGAGGGCGCGGGCGCGCTCTGCCGTGGTGACGACCACGGCGCAGGCTCCGTCCGTCTCCAGGCAGCAGTCCAGCAGCCGGAACGGCTCCGCGATCCACCTGCTCGCCAGGTAGTCGTCGAGCGTGATGGGGGTGCGCATCAGGGCACGCGGGTTCTTGGCCGCGTTGGCGCGCTGGGTGACGGCTAGTTGCCCGAAATGCTCCGCTTGAGTGCCATATTTCAGCATGTGGGCCCGGGCGTACATGGCGTACTGCTGCGGCGGCGCCACATACCCGTACGGCGCTTGATACTGCACCTCCGGGCTCACCGGCACACCCCGGCCGGTGCCGCCCATGCGGAACTCGGAACGGGCGTTGATGGCCCGGTAGCACACCACCGTCTCGGCCACCCCGGCCGCCACCGCCAGAGCCGCCTGACCGACGACCGCGTGCGAGACACTGCCGCCGCCGAACTGGTCGAGGTGCCAGGAGAGGTCGGTCAGGCCCAGCGCGGGGGCCACCAGCGTGGGTGCGGCGGAGTCGCCGACGCGGTGCGTGGCCAGCCCGTCCACCTCGTCCACCGGCAGCCCCGCGTCCTCCAGCGCGGCCAGCACGGCACGGCAGGCCAGCGTGAGGGTGCTGACGCCCGAGTCCTTCGTGAAGGGGGTGTAGCCGACCCCGGCTATCGCGGTGCGGTCCCGGATGTCAAGCAAGCGCTTGGGCACAAACGTCACGTTAGGCCTGAAATTTCCCCCATGTCAACGCACCAACCGACCACGAAGGGGCCCGCTTGGAGGATGAGGCGGCTGCCTTCACGGAGAGAGAACAAGCCCCACCGGGGGCTGGCCGCGTGCGGGTGCGCGCCACACCGTACCGGGAAGGCCAGGCCAGGGAGAGGCAGGCGTCGCTCCAGCGAGGCCGGTCGCGCGGTTGACGCGGGCCGCTCGATGGATGCGGGACGGTCGATGGGCGCGGGCCGCTCGGGAGGGCCGAGCCGTGCGCGCGGTTGGGGCATGCGAACTTGACATGGTTTCCTGGTTCGCCCTACCGTCCAAGCAAGCGCTTGGTATGATAGAGCGCAGACGGTGGACTAGGAGGCGGATCATGAGCACACACGCTGCCCGGCTCGTCGCGCCGGACGGCTGTCGCGGCCTTCCGACGCCCCCTCAGCGCAGGATTCGCAACGGAGCCGCCATGCCGACCGGCCCTTCACCTCACAGCGCGAACGGTCACCTCGACAGCCGCCGCTTCCGGCAGGTGCTCGGGAGGTTCGCGACCGGTGTGGTGGCGATCACGGCGGTCGATCCGATGAACGGCCTGCCGTCCGGCCTGGCGGCCAACTCCTTCACCTCGGTCTCGCTCGACCCGCCGCTGGTGGCGTTCTGCGTCGCCTACACCAGCACCAGCTGGCCCAAGGTGCGCGGCGCCAAGGTCATCACCGTGAACGTGCTGGCCGAGCACCAGCAGGCGGTGTGCGCCCAGATGGCGACCAAGGGCGGCGACAAGTTCGCGGGCCTGGAGTGGACCGGCTCCCCCGGTGGCAACCCGGTGCTCGAAGGCGCGCTGGCCTGGATCGACTGCGCGATCGAGGCCGAGCACCCGGCGGGTGACCACATGATCGTGGTGGCCCGGGTGCTCCAGCTCGACACGCACTCCGAAGGTGGCCCGCTGCTGTTCTTCCGCGGGGGCTACGGAGGTTTCGTTGAGCGTCTCTGACGGGCGCGTAGGGTCGCCACCGTCAGGACACAGCGAGCACGTTCCCCCAGGCGTGACGGGTGCGATGAGCTCGACGGGCGCGGTGCCGGGGCTGCGGAGGGAAGCGCGGGTCTGGCTGGAGGAGGCGCTGGGCGGCGAGTTCGCGCACGTCAGAGGGCTCGGCGGGCCCGGGCGCGAGCACGAGGGCCACGAACTGCGGCAGGCGTGGGAGCGCCACCTCGGCAAGGCCGGCTGGACCTGCCTGGGCTGGCCCGAGCGGTACGGTGGCCGCGCCGCGTCCCTGGAGGACCAGGTCGCCTTCTACGAGGAGTACGCCAGGGCCGACGCCCCCGCCAGGGTGGGCCACATCGGCGAGGGGCTGATCGGCCCGACCATCCTCGAGTTCGGCACCGACGAGCAGAAGGACCGCTTCCTGCCGCCGATCCAGCGCGGCGACGAGCTCTGGTGCCAGGGCTACTCCGAGCCCGAGGCGGGCTCCGACCTGGCCAACGTGCAGACGAAGGCGCACCTGGAAGGCGGCGAGTGGGTCGTCACCGGGCAGAAGGTGTGGACGTCGCTGGCGCACGTGGCCGACTGGTGCTTCGTGCTGTGCCGTACCGAGCCCGGCTCGCAGCGGCACAAGGGGCTGTCGTACCTGCTCGTCCCCATGGACCAACCAGGGGTGGACGTGCGGCCGATCGTGCAGCTCACCGGTACGTCGGAGTTCAACGAGGTGTTCTTCGACGGCGCGCGCACGGCGGCGGGGAACATCCTCGGAGCGCCGGGCGACGGCTGGCGGGTCGCGATGGCCACGCTCGGCTACGAGCGGGGGGCCTCGACGCTCGGCCAGCAGATCGGGTTCAGGCGGGAGCTGGCCAAGGTCGTCGAGACCGCCGGACGGACGGGCGCGGTCGACGATCCGGTGCTGCGTGACAGGCTCGTCCAGTCGTGGCTGGAGCTGGAGATCATGCGGCTGAACGCGCTCCGGATGCTGCGGCCGAACCCGGGGCCCGAGGTGTCGATCGCCAAGCTCTACTGGTCGGAGTGGCACAGGAGGCTGGGCGAGTTGGCGCAGGCCGTGCAGGGGAAGGCAGGGCTGGTGGCCGACCCCAGCGAATACGGCCGAGACGGCCAGGTCCTCCGGCCCAGTGAGCCTGGGCAGGGCGAGTTCAATGAGTTGCAGCGGCTCTACCTGTTCAGCCGCGCCGACACGATCTATGCCGGATCCAGCGAGATCCAGCGGAACATCATCGCCGAGCGCACCCTGGGACTCCCCCGCTGATTGGAGCACGGATGCCCCCGTACCCGAAGGCGCACGGACTGCTCGACGGCAAGGTGACGCTCGTGACGGCCGCCGCAGGGGCGGGCATCGGCTACGCGACCGCGAGACGCTGTGCCGAGGAGGGCGCCACGATCGTCGTCTCGGACCGGCACGAGCGCCGCCTGGCCGCCGCCGCCGACGCGCTGACCGAGCTCACCGGCGTCAAACCGCTGGCCGTGCCGTGCGACGTGACGTCAGAGGCACAGGTGCTGGCGCTGTTCGACGCGGTGGTGGAGGTGCACGGCAGGCTCGACGTGGTGGTCAACAACGCAGGGCTCGGCGGTACGGCGCCGCTGGCCGAGATGTCCGACGAGCAGTGGCACACGGTCATCGACGTCACCCTCAACGGCACCATGCGCTGCACCAGGGCCGCGCTCAGGCAGATGATCGCCCAGGGCTCCGGCGTCATCGTGAACAACGCCTCGGTGATCGGCTGGCGGGCCCAGCGCGGGCAGTCGCACTACGCCGCCGCCAAGGCCGGGGTGATGGCGCTGACCAGGTGCGTCGCGCTGGAGGCCGCCGAGCACGGCGTGCGGGTGAACGCGGTGGCGCCCTCGCTGGCGGTGCACCCGTTCCTGGCGAAGGTGACCAGCGAGGAGCTGCTGGCGGAGCTGGCGGCCAAGGAGGCGTTCGGGCGGTCGGCGGAGCCGTGGGAGGTGGCGAACGTGATCGTCTTCCTGGCCAGCGACTACTCGTCGTACATGACGGGCGAGGTGGTCTCGGTCTCCTCGCAGCACCCCTGACGGGGGACGTCCGCGCCTACCCTGACGCGGGCCTGTCAGGGAAAGATCAGGGTGGTCGGCAAGGTCCCGGGGATCTAGTGTCCGAGGCATGGGCGCACGCTCCTCCTTCCTGCTCGATGTCCTCATGGCAGAGTTCGGCGAGTCGATCAAGCGAGACCCCGCGGCTTTTAGGCGGAAATTTCGGAAAATGGCGGCCTCTCCGTTCGCGTTCTACCGGGGCAGTGCCTGCCTGTTCTACGCGGACATGGCCGAGTCCTATGCGGACCGTTCCTACCTGGACGAACCCACCAGCCGGGTCTGGATCCACGGCGACCTGCACGCCGAGAACTTCGGCACGTACATGAACGCCTCCGGCGTCCTCGTCTTCAACGTCAACGACTTCGACGAGGCCTACGTGGGCCCGTACGTCTGGGACCTCAAGCGCTTCGCCGCCAGCGTGGCGCTCATCGGCTACGCCAAGGCGCTGTCCGACGACTCGATCAGCGTGCTCGTCACCGACTTCGCCGCCGCGTACCTGGTCGAGCTGGGGGCCCTCGCCGCGGGCGGGGACGACGCGATCGGCTCGCTCACCCTGGAGACCACCAGCGGCGTGCTGCACCGGGTGCTCCAGACGGCGCGGCTCAGCACGCGGGTGGCGCTGCTGGACGTGGAGACCGTGATCGACGACTACGACCGGCGGTTCGCGCTCATGGAGGGGCGGGAGCCGGTGGACGCGGCGACCAGGCAGGCGGTGCTGGCCGCGTTCGAGGAGTACCTGACCACGCTGCCCGCGCAGGCCAACCCGGTCGAGCACGTGATCAAGGACGTGGCGCTGCGCAAGGGCGTGGGCATCGGGTCGGCGGGGCTGCCCTCGTACAACCTGCTGCTCGAAGGGCGCTCGCAGGCGCTGGAGAACGACGTCATCCTCTACATGAAGCAGGCGGCCGTGCCCGCGGTGGCCCGTCACGTCACCGACGAGAAGGTGGCCTCGTACTTCCTGCACCAGGGGCATCGCACGGCGGAGTCGCAGCGGGCGCTGCAGGCGTACGCCGATCCCTGGCTGGGATACACGACGCTCAACGGGGTGGGGCAGCTCGTGGCCGAGGTGTCGCCGTACTCGGCGGACCTGGGCTGGGACGACGTGAACGAGCCGGCCGAGCTGCGCTCGATCGTGCAGGACCTGGGGCGGGCGGTGGCGCGCATGCACTCGGTGGCCGACGACGAGTCCAGTCACGACCTGGTCGACTTCTCGACGGAGGAGGCGATCGTGGCGGTCATCGGCAACGACAAACCCGGATTTATCGGGATGCTGGTGGATTTCGCCCACCGGTACGGGGCACAGGCCCGGGAAGACCATCAACGGTTCGTCGACCTGTTCCGCAACGGCCGGCTCCCTGGCGTCTGACCCCGGCCGCCGAGCGGGCGGTCAGGCAGGAGGGGCGTCGTGCGACATCTGATCGGGCTGCTGCTGGGCACGGAGGAGGACTGGCCGTCGGCGTTCGAGACGGTGCTGCGGCGGCTCGGGCCCATCAAGGGGGTGGGCGGGTTCGACGTGGAGCGTCTCACGATCGAGCCGTTCGACCTGCGCGCGAAGCCGCGTCACGAGCTGGTGATCGACCGGCTGGCGTACTGGTACTACCACCCGCGCGAGTGGCTCAAGAAGGTCGCCATGATGGACGACGTCTACCTCCTGAACAGCCCGTTCACGTTCCAGTCGATGGAGAAGCACACGGCGTACTGCGCGATGATGCGGCTCGGGCTCAAGGTGCCGGAGACGGTGCTGGTGCCGTTCAAGAACCCGGTCGACAACGCGCGGTACGCCTACACCGCGACCCGCTACAACGAGCCCTTCGACCTGGACGAGGTCGCGGAGCGGATCGGCTACCCGCTGTTCATGAAGCCCTACGACGGCGGGGCCTGGCGCGGCGTGTCACTCGTGCGCGACCGGGACGAGCTGCACCGGGCCTACGACCAGAGCGGCGAGATGCTCATGCACCTCCAGCAGGCCATCGACGGGTACGACGCGTTCGCCAGGTCGCTGTCGATCGGCGCGGAGACCATGGTCATGCGCTTCAGGCCCGAGGAGCCGATGCACGCCCGCTACGTCGTCGACCACGCGTTCCTGTCGCCGTCGGTGGGCGAGGAGGTGGTGACGATCGGGAAGCTGGTGAACGCGTTCTTCCGGTGGGAGTTCAACTCCTGCGAGACCCTGGTCAAGGGCTCTGACGTGCACCCGATCGACTACGCCAACGCCTGCCCCGACGTGGCGCTGACCAGCCTGCACTACTACTTCCCCTGGGCGATCAAGACGCTGGTGAAGTGGAGCGTGTTCTGCGTGGCCACCCGGCGCAGGCCGCGCATCGACCTGGAGACACACGACTACTTCTCCGTGGCGGGGACGTACGAGGAGCGGCTGGCCGAATACCGCCGGCTGGCCGACGCGTACTTCGAGACCGAGCGCTACCACGAGTTCTGCCAGGACCGCCTGGCACACCTCGACGAGGTGGTGCTGGAGTGGGTGGCCGGGGCCGAGTTCGACCGGTTACTCGTGGACACCGTGACCGCCACGTACCCGGCCCATGAGCGTGACCGCTTCGTCGAGCACTTCAGGGGGCTGCTGCGCCTGTGGGTGAAGGACTCGGCCGGGCTCGCCCCCGGATAGCCGGACCAGGTCGACCCTGGCGTGGAGAAGGGGCTGAGGTACGGCGGCGAGCGCCTTCTCCACGAGATCGACCTGGTCCGGGGCTGGTGTGCGCCTCTCGGCTAGTCGATCTCGACCATGTCCTCGATGCCCACGATGCTGCGGTTGGCGGCGGTCGCGGCGTTGCCGTTGACGTTGTTGACGCTGGTCGCGCCGCGGCCGCTCACATTGCTGCTGACGACGTTGCCGAAGTTGTTGCCCGACTGCGAGGAGCTGCGATTGGAGCTGGAGTTACCCGCGTTGACGTCCGCGTACGCGGGGGCCGCCAGCAGGGTCACCCCCGCAGCGGCGGCGGCGACGAGACCGGTCACGCAGAGCTTCTTCACCATGGTCATGGTCCTTTCAGATCGTGTTGGCTTTGGACGTCAGCCGGTCAGTAGAAGATGTAGGTCACCGTGATGCCGCCGTTGGTGGCGGTCGGCGCGATGCCGTTGACGTTGTTGACGTTGGTCGAGAACTCTCTGCCGCGGTTGACGCCGGTGACATTCCCGAAGTTGTTTCCGGACTGGGACGAGTCGCTGTTGCCGCTCCAGTTGCCGGCGCGGGTGTCGCCGCTCAGCGGCCCCCACCAGTCGTCGTCGGCGTGAGCCGGGGCAGCGAGGAGTGCGCCGCCGACGGCCGTGGCCAGCACGGCTGCGGCGGCGCACACTCTTTTGATCAACTTCTGCTCCTTCGCCGGTAGGGTTCAGGGCCGGCGAGCACGGGCGCGCCGCCCCTTTGACCTTCCTTGACCGCAGGAGATCAAGGTCACAGCGAGCATATAACCGTGAGTTGTGGATCGGTAGCTATGAGTTACCAGAATATTATTCGCCCAATACGCTGACAGAGGATGTCAGTGACCGGGACCTAACGTCCGCCGCATGATCTTCGAACTACGCCAGTACACGCTGCTGCCCGGGCAGCGGGACACCTTGATCGAGCTGTTCGAGCGCGAATTCGTGGAGACCCAGGAGGCGACGGGCATGCGGGTCACCGGCACCTTCCGCGACGAGGGCGCGCCCGACCGGTTCGCCTGGCTCCGCGCGTTCCCGTCCATGGCGGCGCGCAAGGCCGCGCTGGAGGCCTTCTACGGCGGTCCCGTGTGGCAGGCCCACCGGGACGCCGCCAACGCCACCATGATCGACAGCGACGACGTGCTCCTCCTGCACTCCGTGGGGGCCGAGCCGCCCGCCTGGGAGCGGCCGCCCGCGGGCGCGACCGAGCTGCCGGATTCCCTGTACGCCGCCACGATCTACCACGTCGAGGACGGCTTCTCCGCCTTCTTCGCCCGTGAGGTCGCGCCCGTGCTGGCCGAGGCCGGGGTGCCGCCCGTCGCGTGCCTGGAGACGGAGCACTCGGAGAACAACTTCCCCCGCCTTCCGATCCGGACCGGGGAGAACGTGTTCGTGTGGCTCGCCCGCTTCGACCCGGCCGAGGAGGAGCGGGAGGTGGACCTCCCGATGCTGAAGCCCCGCCTGACGGCCGCCCCCGAGCGCATCCTGCTCCGCCCGACCGCCCGTTCGGCCATGCGCTGACCCGTCCGGCTCACGTCCCGTAGACGGGCTCCGGCGACGGGGCGGCGGCCAGGAGCCCGGCGACCGCGTCGCCGACGGCCGCGG
>NZ_JBSFTC010000105.1:0-33390 GCF_053590415.1 Nonomuraea sp. NPDC003201 | reverse complement strand
GCGCACGGCCCCACCGGCCACGCCACGGCGGAACCCGGCCTGCCCGCGCCCGCCATGCGCGTACACGACCAGGACGTCGCGCCGCCGCCGAGAGCGCTGGTGCGCAGCGTCGGCGAGATCGCCGGGCTGTCGCCGCGCCGCCACCGGGGCGATCGCGGCGAGGTGGCCGGGCACGACGTCGACCGCGTCGACGCACTCGACCCGGTCGCGTGGCACGCCGCGGCCACCTGGCTGCAGAGCCTGAAGACCGCCGAGACCCGCCGCACCTACCTCGCCGCCCTGTCCGGGTTCCTGGCCTGGTTGAACACGCTGGACTCCCCCCGACGCCCGGCCGGGCTGCTGGCCGTCACCGAGGACCATCTGCAGGCCTACAAGGACGACGCCCTGAACGGGCGGCTGCGTCACGGCGTGCGCGAGCCCGGCACCCCGCTGGCGGCCAACACCGTCGCCAAGCGCATCACCACGCTGCGCTCCTTCTTCACCTACGCCCACCGCCGCCGCGCGAACGACCACAACCCGGCCATGTACGTGGAGCCGCCGCCCACACCCCGCAAAGGTCGCACGTTCCCGCTGTCCAAGGTGGAGGCCGGGCAGGTGCGTGAAGGGGCGCGCATGCTCGCCGAGACCCGCCCGGACGCGGCCGCCGCGGTGGCCATGCTGGCCGGGCTCGGCACCCGCAGCGGCTCGCTGCTCGCGCTGACCGTGGGCGACATCCGCACGCTCGTCGGCTTCGACGGCGTCCGGCACCTGACCGTCTCCTTCCGCAACAAGGGCGGCATGGAGGAACTGCTCCCGCTGCCGAAGCTGGCCACGGAGCTGCTCAAACCGCTGCTGACCGGCCGCGCCGCCACCGAGCTGCTGTTCAGCAAGCGCGACGGGTGGCCCATCGACCGCTGGTGGGCCACCGGCGCGCTGCGCGAGGCCGCCCGGCTGGGCGGCATCCCTGCCGAGCGCGCCGCGCAGCTGCACCCGCACATGCTGCGCTCCACCTACATCACCCACGCCTTCGCCCTGGGCATCGCACCCGACAAGGTGCAGGCCGCCGCCCGGCACGCCAGCATCGCCACCACGCTGCGCTACAACCATCCCGACCAAGACCTCGGCGGGCACGTCGCCTACCAGCTCGAAGCCGACTTCGACGACGCGTGAAGGCCGCCACCGTCCCGCCCCAGCACCAGTGAGACCACCGCGGCGATAGACCGGGTGGCGATCCCGCCGTCACCAGGAGGTGCTACGGCATGCCGGTGATCGCGCCGTCCAGGCTGGAGCGCTTGAGATCCAGTGTGCTCAGGTCGCATCCCCGCAGGTCGACGCCGTCCAGGTCACACTCACGGAACGACGTGTGGTCGAGGATCGCACCGGTGAAGACCGCATCGGTCAAGGTCGCCGGCTGGATCATCGCACTGCCCAGCCGGGTGAAGGCGATGGTCGCGTTGACCATCTCGCTGAAGCCGAACCCCGCCCTGGTGAGGTCGGCGCCGGCCAGATTGGCGCCGGTCAGGTCGGCGCCGGAAAAGATGGCGCCGCGTGCGGAGGCTCGCGACAGATCCGCGCCGGTGAGGTTGGCCCCGGCGAAGACCATCTTGTCGAGGTCCAGTCCGCGCAGATCGGCGCCGGAAAGATCGACTTCCTCCTCGGCGTTGTCGGCGCGCCACTGATTGAAGGCGAACGGCCCCTGCCTCAGGATCCCGATAACCGTTGTCCCGTCGAGACGCTCCACCCGCTCAGGACCGTCGGTGGTGTAGGCGTCGAGCGCGGCGACGTCCTCCCTCGCGCTGTCGAGTTCCGCGGCGAGTTCGTCATCGTACGGATACATGTCCGCCATCGCCTCCGTCATCGCGAGGCGGGTGCTCAGCAGTTTCAGCGCGTTGTCCCGATCGCCGTTGCTCTTGGCCAGCTCGGCGAGGCGTCGGAAGGCCAGGCCGGCTTCCATGGCCGTTTCCGGGCTCGTATTCGCCTGGAAGAGCCGGGTACGGATCGCAGAGCACTCGGCCCAGATCTCGTATTCCTTGTCCTTGTGCTCCGGCAGGTCGAGCGCGCGATACGCCTCGCCGAGGTGCTGCAACGAGTTGGCGAGCCGCTGGTCCGCTTCCATGAAGGTCGGGTGCTCGGCCGCGAGCTCGTGGTAGATGTCCACGGCGACCGTGAGCACGGCCTCGGCCGCCGCCAACTGGCCGTCGGCGAACCGGGCCTGTCCGCAGGTGTCGTGCGCGGCGCCGAGGCAGAATCTGGCCTCGTCGCGCTGCGGGTGGGTGGCGGCCCACTCCTTGACGGCGGACAGCGACCGTTCGGCCACCTCTCGCGCGGCGCGCGGGAAGTTGTGCCGGATCAACATGGCGACCAGATTGTCACGGATGGGACGGTGGTGGCCGTTGGCCGCCGACACGTACGGTGCGATCTCTCCCAGGAGCGCCATCCCCGCGTACTCGAAGTCTGGCTCCAGGCTCTCGATGACGGCGAGGACGAAGTGTGTCAGGTCACCCATCCCGTCGACCGCCACCAGGTGCCGGCAGACTCCGACGTAGTCGTCGAACGTGCCGTCGCCGTGTGTCCGGCTGTAGTGCATGTTCATGGCGCGTTCGTGGCGGTCGGCGATCGCCGGGCCCTGGTGCGGCGCCAGCATCTCCGCGATCCAGCGGTCGGCGAAGTAGACGGTGTCCCCGTCCCACCCCTCCCACGCGTTGAGCAGCCCGAGCTCGGCGAGCCGGGCCGCGGTGGCCTGCACGCTGTTGAGCGCCGCCCGCTTGGGCTTCGGGCGTTCCCTCCGGTCGGGCTTGCTGGTGTCGCAGGCGACGGCCAGGTCGTACGCGGTGACGGGGAAGGTGGAGATCGCGGCCTGGAGCAGGGTCTCTCGCTGTTGCCCTGTCAGCTCGGCCAAGATGAGGTCGAGCGGTGCGGCCCCCCGAGTCACGGCCGCGAGCCGCGCCCCCGCACCCTCGGGGTTCGCGGACAGCCAGGCGTCGACCAGTTGCAGGGACCGTGGATGCGCCGCGGTCGCGCCCACCACTCGCTCGCGGGTGGCCGGATCCACTGTGGACAGGAAGGGCAGTCCGGCTGCCAGCTCGGTTCCCGCGGTGAGGTCCAAGGGGTCGAGCCGCAGGACACCGAGCCGGTTGCCCGCGGTCGACGGCGGTAGCGGCGTCCGGCTGGTCACCAGCACCCGGCCCCGGTCGGCGGCCTGGCACAGTCGGTCGAACACCTCGCCGAAGCCGGGATCCAGGTAGCCCGTGCCGCCGAGGTTCTGGCTCAGGTCGTCGAAGAGCAGGACGAGGGGGAAGCTCTTCAGGAGCTGGCAGGTCGTGTCCAACATGGCGTCGTCCGACGGAGCCAGGCCGAGGGTCCCTATGATGCGCGTTTGTTCCGGGGAGAGCTCCTCGCCCCAACCTAAGAAGGCCTCTGTGACACCTCGGAACAGCGTTTGCGGAGCCCACCGGCCCACCACCGCGGCTGCCCCCCAGCCATCGGCCCGAAGCCGCCCGAGCACCTGGCGAGCCAGGGCGCTCTTGCCCGCCCCCGCGCCTCCGGTGATCACAAGCCCGGCCGGACCTGCGGCCAGCATGGTCAGCGCGGCCCCCAGGTCCGGCTCTCTGACCAGGGCAGGCGATCCGAGCCGCCGCACCTCCGGGCTCATGTTCGTTTCCCCGTTCACGATCGCGTCCTCCAACAGGCACGACGAATTTGACTGATCAAGCCCCCGAATTCGGGTGAGCTTACTTGATCGTCGGCGATCTCTGAGGCGATCTCTGAAATGAGCCGGTTGAGGGACTGAGGCCGCCGGGGAGAGCGTGCGGGCCGCGCCGCCGTACCAGCGTGAAGTCGATCTCGAAGGATCGGTTCCAGGGGAACGTGACGTCTTCGATCGTCCAGTCCGGGTCGAACCCGTCCAGGATCGGCTGGAGCCGCTCGCGGGCCGCGGCGGCGTCAGGGCCGGTGGCGCGGACGACGGCCTGGTAGCCGTAGTCCTCGGTGAGGCGGTGCAGCAGGAGGCGGCGGGCGGCCGTGCGGTCGAGGGTGTGCTCCCTGGCCCCGACGACGGTCGCCACGGCCGCGGCGACCACCGAGCCGATCGTGTTGCCCGCGGTGTTCCAGCCGCCGTAGGCCACCAGGCCGTCCACGAGGCCCTCCGCCTGCAGCGCCGCGACCAGGTCCGGGTCGCCGCCGTTGGTGTGACGGACGTCCGCCAGCGCGACCGGGACGCCGGACTCGCGGACCGCGCGAACCGTCGCGGCGACCGCGGCGGGGTCGGGACCGGGCGGGTTGCCGAACCAGTCGGTACGGGCCGGGTCGGGAGTGTGCAGGACCAGGGCGACATCGGCGTCCTGGCCAGGGGAAGCCACCTGGGCGCCGGCGGCGAGGATCTGCCGTCGCGCGCCCGCGCCGGCCGGCAGGTTCTCGTAGGCGGCGACGACGTCGAGCCCGGCCGGGTCGCCGCTGACCACGCTGATGCGGATCGGGCGGCCGTGCCGGGCCGCGAGCGCGCGGGCGACCAGCACCGCGCCGACCTCGTCCGCGCCCGGGTACATCAGCAGGGTGCCGGCCGGATCGAGGGCCCGGGCCCAGTGCCGCAGCCAGCCCTGCTCGACCGAGCCCGCCGAGTGCACGGCCGTGTCGTCGGCGGTGATGAGCAGCGGGTCGACGACGCCTTCCGCGAGCAGCCGCAGCGCCTCCAGGTTGACGACGTGGTTGCGCAGGCGGCGCAGCTCGAAGTCGGCCCGGATCTCGGCGGGGACCCGGCCGGTGAGCTCGTCGGCGGGCGGCTCGTCGCCGGTGAGGTCGGCCAGGTGCGCGCGGTGGAGCAGCCCGCCGTACGCGTGCAGCTCGCGGCCGAACCGCGGCCAGTAGGGCGGCTCCTCGTCGCCGTGGTAGCTGTCGCTGGCTCTGGTGACCAGGGAGACCGCCGAGACGGGCAGGCCGGGCCTGGCCCGGCGGAGCTCGCGCAGCACGCCGAGCCGGTCGAGGACGGTCAGTGTGTCGTCGGCGCTGGTCCTGGACGGGATGAGGCCGCCGTGCACCAGCGTCTCCAGGCAGACCACGGCGGCGTCGACGTCCTGGTCGAGCAGCCAGTCGCCGAGCGGCCCCGCCTTGCCGGGGATCCGCATGGACGGCAGCAGCCCGGCGTCGGGCAGGCTGAGCCGCGCGCCGGCGATGGCCGCGACGTCGGCGGGCAGGCGGGTGTTGACCGGGCGCTCGTCGAGGGGCAGCAGGGCGATGTGCATGGCGGTGGGACTTCCTACTGGGGGTCGCGGTAGATGGTGAGCTGGTAGGAGTAGCGATCTCCCCGGTAGAGCGAGTCGGCGCGCTCGATGGCCCGGCCGCGGGCGTCGAAGCCGGTGCGTTGCACCAGGAAGGCAGGGGAGAACGGCGGCGCGCCGAGGGCCTGCGCGTCGTCCGGATCCAGCACGGTCGCCTTGATCGTCTGCTCGGCCCGGTGCAGGGTGAGTCCGTAGCGGGCCGACAGCGCCTCGTACAGCGAGCCGTGCAGCTCCTCCGGCCCCAGGTCGTCGGGTACGAGCTCGCCGGGCAGGTAGCAGTGCTCCAGGCACATGGGCTCGTCGTCGGCGGTGCGGACCCGGCGGATGTGCAGGACCTGCGACGACGGGCTGATCTGCAGCGCGTAGCCGATGTCGGCGCCCGCCGGGATCCGCTCGCAGCCGACCTCGAGCGACCCGGGACGCAGGCCGCGCGAGCGCATGTCCTCGCTGAAGGAGGTCAGCTCGACGGACTTGCGGATGCGCGGCTCGCTCGCGAACGTGCCGGACCCCTGGACCCGGTAGACCCGCCCCTCCCGCTCGAGCTGGTCCAGCACCCGGCGCACGGTGAGCCGGCTGACCGAGAACTCCTCGGCCAGGCTCCGCTCGGTGGGCAGCTGCGCGTGCGGGGCCAGCTCGCCGAGCAGGAGGTCCACCAGGTGCTGACGGAGTTGCTCAGACTTGGCCGGGGGGCGTTCCGTCTTCATGGCCCAGGAGTCTAACCCAGAATTGGTGTACTCCAATATCTTGACCATCTCCCCTCGGCTGGCCTATACCAATCACAGCAATTACGGCATTTTCCGAGGAGCGAGCCATGAAGATCGTCAAAGTGGGCATGCCCTTAGTGCTCGTAGCCGCGCTGGCGGCCTGCTCCGGCAACGCCGCCGAATCCGGTGGCAAGACGACGATCACGTTCTCCTACCTCTGGTCCGGGCCGGAGGGCGAGGCGATCGAGAAGCTCATCGCCGCCTTCAACGCCGGCCAGAACAAGATCACCGTGAAGGGCGTGTCGAGCCCGGACGCCCAGAAGCAGCTCGCCTCGATGTCCAGCGCCAACGGCACCTTCGACATCTCCGACAACTTCGGCAATACCGTCGGTTCGTGGGCGGCCAAGGGCGTCCTGGCCCCGCTGGACGACCTGCTCAAGGGCCAGGGAGTCGACACGGGCGCGTTCGCGCCCGCCGCCATGGACCAGATGCGCCACAAGGGCCAGACGTACGCGCTGCCGATCGCCGTGCACACGTTCCAGCTCGTCTACAACAAGAAACTGCTCGTCGCGGCCGGGGTCGAGCCGCCCACGACCATGGACGAGCTCGCCGCGGCCATCCCCAAGCTCACCAAGACCGACGGCAAGGGCGCCATCACCCAGCTCGGCCTGGGCAACCCCAACCTCTCGACCTCCATCACCACGCTCGGCTACGCCTACGGCGGCACCTGGGACGGCACCGACCCGGCCAACCCGGCCCCGACCCCCGGCGATCCCGGCAACCTGGCGGCGCTGAAGTTCTGGCAGGACAACATCACCAGGAAGTACGGCGCCGACAAGGTCAGCGCGTTCAAGGCCGGGTGGGGCCAGTACATGTCGGCCCAGGACCCCTTCTACACCGGCAAGGTCGCCATGGTCATCGACGGCGAGTGGCAGGCCGTGTCGATCCCGAAGAACGCGCCCGGGCTCGAGTGGGGCGTCAGCCCCATCCCCGTCGCCCGCCCCGACCTCGACGGCACCACCCAGCTGACCGCGAGCACGCTGTTCATCCCGGCCAACTCCAAGCACCGGCAGGAGGCCGCCGCTTTCCTGAAGTACATGGTCTCGGAGAGCGCGGCGCGCGAGCTGAGCCTCGCCCTGGGGAACCTGCCCGCCCGTACGGGCCTGGCCGGCGACCCCGCGTACGCGAAGATCGCGAACTTCGACGCCTGGCTGGCGGCGATGAAGTCGCCCAAGGTCCGCTCGCTGTCCAGCGCGCCGTACGCCGCCGAGTACGCCACCGACCTCGAGAGCGCCTTCGACTCCGTCGCCAGGGACACGGCGACGCCCGAGGAGGCGATGGCCAAGGTGGCCGGCCGGGCGTCGGGTTATGCGAAGGGCTGAGGGGAGGGGGCTGGTCAAGGGGCTGGCGTTCGCCTCCCCCTTCCTGATCGGGTTCGCGGTGTTCATCGCGTACCCGATCCTGGCCTCCTTCCGCTACAGCTTCACCGACTTCAACCTGTTCCAGGACCCGCAGGATGTCGGCCTGGCCAACTACACGAGGATGCTGGGCGACGAGCGGCTGTGGCAGAGCCTGGGCAACACGCTCTACCTCACCGCGCTCGGCGTCCCGCTGACCATCGGGATCGCGCTGGCCGGGGCGCACGTGCTCAACCTGCCGGTGCGCGGGCAGCCGCTGTTCCGGGCGCTGGTCTACCTGCCGACGATCGTGCCGGTCGTGGTCGGCGGCTACCTGTGGCGGTGGCTGCTCAACGCCCAGTACGGCTTCGTCAACTGGGGGTTCGGCCTGCTCGGGCTGCCCGCCCCGCTGTGGCTGGAGAGCCCCGACTGGTCGCGGCCCGCGATCGTGCTGATGTCGCTGTGGACCGTCGGCGGCACCATGGTCATCTATTTGGCGGCGCTCAAGGATGTGCCCGCCGAGTTGTACGAGGCCGCGGCCATCGACGGGGCCGGGACGTGGCGCCGGTTCCGGCACGTCACCTGGCCGATGTTGTCGCCGATCACGCTCTTCCAGGTCATCGTCACCTTCATCGGATTCCTGCAGATCTTCGCGCAGCCGTACCTGCTCACGCAGGAGCGCCTCAACACCGGCAGCGGTGGCCCGGGGGACACCATGCTCAGCTACTCCATGTACCTGTTCCAGAACGCGTTCGTGTTCCTGAAGATGGGCTACGCCTCGGCCATGGCGTGGGTGCTGTTCCTCGTCACGCTGATCATCACGGCCTTGCTGCTGCTGAGCTCGCGCAGGTGGGTGCACTATGGTTCGCGCTAACGGCCGGCGGCTGGCGGTCGCCGGGCTCGTGCTGCTGTTCGTCTTCCCGTTCCTGGCGATGCTGAGCACGGCGTTCAAGCTGCCCAGCGACATCTTCCACGCGCCGCCCCGGCTGCTGCCGGCCGAGTGGACGTGGGACAACTTCGCCGCCGCCTTCGAGCAGATCCCGATCTGGCGTTACCTGGGCAACACGCTGTTCATCTCGGCCGCCAACGTGATCGGCACGCTGCTGGCCTGCCCGCTGGTCGCCTACTCGCTGTCGAAGGTGACGTGGCGTGGGCGCAGCGCGCTGCTGGCCGTGGTGCTCGCCACGATGATGCTGCCGCCGCAGGTCACCATGATCCCCGTCTACCTGCTGTGGAACGGGCTGAACGCGGGCGACACGTACTGGCCGCTGATCGCCCCCGCCTTCTTCGGCACGCCGTTCCTCATCTTCATGATCCGTCAGTTCCTGATGAGCGTGCCGAACGACCTGATCGCCGCCGCCCGCCTCGACGGCGCGAACGAGCTGCGCATCTACTGGTCGATCGTGCTGCCGCTGGCCCGTCCCGCGCTGGTGACCTCCGCGGTCTTCCAGTTCGTGTGGACGTGGACGGACTTCCTCAACCCGCTCATCTACCTCAACGACAGCGAGAAGTACACCTTGTCCATCGGTCTGTACGCCTTCTTCGCCGAGCACGACGTCGCCTGGGGGCCGCTGATGGCCGCCTGCGTCATGTTCACGATCCCCGCCCTGCTGATCTTCATCGCCGGTCAGCGCTACTTCGTGGGCGGCGTCTCCACGGGGGCGCTCAAATGAAGGAGCTGCGCGGCGGGCTGGTCGTCTCCTGCCAGGCTCCGGCCGGGCATCCGTTACGCGATCCCGAGGTGATCGCCCGGCTGGCCGAGTGCGCCGTGCTCGGCGGGGCGGCCGGGCTGCGGGTCAACTCGGCCGAGGACGTCGCCGCGGTGCGCCGCCGTACGACATCGCCGGTCATCGGCCTGCACAAGGTCAGGCACGGCCACCGGGACGTGATCACGCCGACACTGGAGCTGGCGGCCGGGCTCGCCGAGGCCGGCGCGGACATGATCGCCGTGGACCTCACGCCGGAGACCCCCGGGCCGGGGCTGAAGCTGATCGAGGAGATCCACGCGCTGGGCCTGCCCGTCATGGGGGACGTCTCGACCCTCGACGAGGGCCTGGACGCCTGGGCCGCGGGCGCGGACGTCGTCGGCACCACGCTGTCCGGCTACACCGCCCGCCAACTCCCCACGCCGCACGACCCCGACCTGCACCTGGTCGGCGCGCTCGCCTCGCGCGGGGTGCGGGTGATCGCCGAGGGCCGCTACCGCACCGAGCACCAGGTACGGCAGGCGTTCGCGGCAGGCGCGTGGGCCGTCGTGGTCGGCGGCGCGATCACCGACCCCATCTCCATCACCCGGCGCCTGGCCGCCGCGGCATCGCGATGACGCCGCTCGCGCTGGCCGTCGACATCGGCGGCACCAAGATCGCGGCTGGGCTCGTGGCGGCGGACGGCACACTCGTCGAGCACCGCAGGACGGCCACCCCCGCCGGTCCGGAGATCCTCGAGACCGTTTTCGAGCTCGCCCGGCCGCTGGTGAAGCGGGCCGCGGTCTGCGGGATCGGCACCGCCGGCACCGTCGATCCGCAGGGTCGCATCGCCTCGGCGACCGACCTGCTCACCGGCTGGGCGGGCACCGACGTCAAGGGCGTCGCCGAGCGCACGCTCGCGCTCCCCACCGTCGTCCTGAACGACTGCCATGCCGCCGGAGCCGCCGAGGCGCGGGCCGGGGCCGCCAGCGACGCCCGTACGGCGCTGATCGTCGCCATCGGAACCGGCATCGGCGGCGCGGTGTGCGTCGAGGGCCGGGTCCGGACGGGGGTCTCGGGAACCGCGGGCAGCATCGGCCACCTCCCCGCACCGACGACCGCGGGCGTGCGCTGCTCGTGCGGAGCGCTCGACCACATCGAGGCACACGCGTCCGGACCCGCGATCGAACGCGCCTACCGGGAGGAGACCGGTCAGGCACTCCCGCTCACCGAGATCGGCCGGCTCGGCTCCCACGTGATCACCGACGCGGCGACGCTCCTGGGCCGCGTGCTGGCCGGCGCCGCCAACCTGATCGACCCCGACGCGATCGTCATCGCGGGCGGGGTCTCGATGCTCGGCCCGGCGCTGCTCCGGCCGATGGAGGCCGCCTACCGCGCCGAGACCCTGCCGGGCCCATCGGCCGCACCGATACTCCCGGCCTCGCTCGGTGCGGACGCGGGGCTGGTCGGCGCGGGCCTGGAAGCCCTGTCCCATCTCGAGAACGGATCGTCATGCGCCGCGTTCTAGCCGTCTTATCCCTCGTCATGAGCCTGCTGGCCGTCGCGGGCCCCGCCGGTGCGGCCACGTGCGCCGCCACGCCGCGTTTCGCCGGGTCGTTCCTGCAGCCCGGCCTCGGCGACACCTGGACCTCCGCGGCCGCCCCCGCGGCCGGGGACGCCGACCAGGCCCGCACGTACCGTCTGCTCGGGCTGAACACCACCGCCCGCTACGTCCGGATCACCGTCGAGCCGGCCGGCAGCGCCTGGTCGTTCACCGACGAGGTGGAGGTGCGCACCACCTAGCCGGTCCAGCCGATGATTCCCCGGCTACGACCGCGCACGGCCAGTTGCTCCTTGACGGCGGACGCCGTCGCCGCCGTCAAGAGGGAATTCGTGGACACCTACACCGCCGTCGACGACCACGGGCCGACCCGCCGCAACAACGACACCCTCACCTGCTCAGCGGCCCTGGGAGAGCCCCTTACCCAGGCACCGGATCAGGCTGTCGGCGAAGGCGGCTCGTCATGAACGGTGACCCAGTCTGTTGAGAGCGGCCACTCGCGTTCGGGGCGGCGGGGGTGGATGCCGACGACGGCCAGCGGCGGCAGGTCGTCGAGTTCCGACAGCTCCCGCCATTGCTCCTGGGTCACCTCCAGGTACCGCAGTTCCTTCAGCTCGGTCACCGTGGCGATGTCGGCGACGGATGCCGCCGCGATGTCCAGCGCCCACAGGTTCGGCACCGTACGGAGCGGAGCCAGTTCGACGGGCCGCGCGCAGGTGACCGACAGCGAACGCAGCTCCCGGTTTCGGGCCGGCGCCGTCAGGTCGGGCGACTCCACATCGAGCTCCAGATACTCCACCGGAAGGTCGCCAAGCGGGGTCAGATCGGGCGAACCCTTGCTCGACAGCGCCAGTGAACACACGTCGGGCACCGCGGCGAGGAACGCGCAATCCTCCACGTCCACCACCCGGACCTCCTGCACACGTGGACCGGCCTGCATGGCATGCGCGAGGGAGGGCCGCCCGTCGCTGTACGTGGAGTGTCCGCCGGGCAGATCCGGCAGGTCCGCGTCGATCCACAGGCTCTTGTCGTGATGGCGGTAGTCACCGCGTTCCAGCGCTTCGACCAGACAGCGCAGGAACGTGGTCACCGAGTCGGTGACGTACGTCGGTCCGTTCGTGCAGTCGACGCCGACCTTGATGACCTGTCCGGGACGACCGTTCGGCCCGGGATCCAGGTCCACGGCGAGCCAGTTGCCGCCGGTGTCGAACGCGAACCGGATCCAGCCCGGACGCAACGGCGACCTGCGGACGGTATTCGGGGGCTGGGTATCGAACACTGTCCGGCGCCAGGGTTCGTACTGCCATTCCTGCGCGATGTCGAGCCACTCGTCATCCTGTTCGCCGATCTCGGAAAGAGGGAGCCACTCGTGCCGGTCGAACAGCGGGTTGACGAGGTCACCGTCGCCGTCGGCGATGCCGTACAGCGCGCGGAGGTCTGGAGGCAGGACAACGCCGAGCTTCTCCTCCACCGCGGCGAGGTCCTCCTCGCTCGCGGGCTCGGGGAGTTCCTCCTCGGATCCGAGGATCTGCGCCATCAGCCGCCGGTAGTGGTGGAAGAGCCGTACGGCCTCGTCCGGATCACCAGCGGGAATCGCACACTCAGGCCCTTCCTGCTCGTCACCCCGATCAGGCGGAACGAAGTCCTCATCGATCACATAAAGGGACGGCGGCTTCTGCCGGGAGGATTTCGCCATGCCACCGCAACCTAGCACCGCCCTGGCGCAGGTACGTCCCTGTGCATGGGGAGCCGTACGGCGACACTGACTCGCGCCACAGAGGCAATTCAGGAAGGCGCGGTCGCGTGCTGCGGCGGAGGCGTCGTCAGGGGCGTCGGTGATGCGCCCGCGATCGCTTTGCGAAAGCCAGCGTCAGAGGAAGACGCGAG
Organism: Nonomuraea sp. NPDC003201; assembly: GCF_053590415.1. Classification (NCBI taxonomy): domain Bacteria; kingdom Bacillati; phylum Actinomycetota; class Actinomycetes; order Streptosporangiales; family Streptosporangiaceae; genus Nonomuraea; species Nonomuraea sp. NPDC003201. The sequence goes on along the minus strand of NZ_JBSFTC010000105.1, from coordinate 20,904 downwards.
CGATGTCAAGCCACTTCTGCGCGTCATCGCCGACTGCCGTGAGGTCGGTCTGGGCCCGGGACCTGCGGTGGGTGACTCGAAGGCAGAAGTCGAGGGCACTGCCCTGAACCCGTTGCGCGGCATCTTCTGGGCCCCATGCCCAGCTTTGGCCGTCGGGACCGGTCAGCTCGACACGGAACGGCTCTGCCGGAACAGGCGATTGGGCAGCGTAGAACGACAGTTCTCGCCCCACCACTCCCAACGAGGCCACATGCCGGAGCCGACTCGTCGGACGGCGTGAGACACCCAGCGCATCGAAAACGTCCTGCCCGTGAGCCCACGTTTCCATCAGTCGAAGCGGCACCATGAGCGCTGTGGTCAACTGCGAGCCGTACCACGGAAACCCATGGTCCCGGGGAACGTCACGTAGCGCCGCCGCCACCTCGGTTCGACCGGCGCGCCATCGCTCCAGCAGGGCCGATCGCGGTTTGGCCGCTCCCGCGGCGGCGTCGAGATCAGCGTATTGACTGCCCGCGGCCTCCGCCTGCTTCAGCACAGCGTCGAACGCCTCCGGGGTCCGAATAGCGATGAGAACGTTCGCATCAGCTGAAGCAAGATGAGCGATCTGGTGGGCGATCGTCCACCCCGCTGCCGGAGTAGGCTTCGACCAGTCGGCCTGCGCTGAGATCAGGGCGTCAAGCTCATCCCCTTCAGCGACCAAGTCGGGCAGAGCAACGTCGAGCTCAATGCCGGACATATCAAGGCCGTAGTTCAACATCGGTGTCACCTTCACACATTGACGGCAACGGGCTCGTCCCGTTCGGACGGGTAAAGTTGATCTAGCGTGGTCAGGCTATCTGAGGTTGATCAACCCGCAGGTCCTTGGCCATCAGAGCACTCGCCTCACCCCGAGCGAACCGCTCCGCGGCCTGGGGCCGTACCCTTTCGCGAAAACTCCTGGCGTTCGGCGGTCAGCCCGCGTCCCTCCGGTGACCGTAGCGAACAACCAGCCGTCAGTGTGACTTGGCGCTTCGGCCGGGCGAGCGAGTTGATCTCGCCGCCCGAATCGACCGGGGCAATGGCACATGACGTGTCGGGGTGTCGTTGAGGCTCCGCGGCAGGACGGGGCGGCGCTGTGTGGTGCGCACGCTCCCTAGGGCATTCCGGGAGGGACGGGCTGCGCGGTATCGCGCCGCGCCACGAACACGAACTCCCTGCCCGGCCGGTCGGGTGCGTCGCGTACGTCCTCGACGACGAAGCCGTGCTCGTGCAAATCCCGCTCGATCTCCACACGTTCGCGGAAGCGAAGTGTCGATTCCGAGGTCAGTACGTCCCCGTCCGCAGCGAACACGTGCGTACCCCGGAAGCTCACCAGCGGCAGGCTCACGTCCGTCAGCTCGGCCCAGGTCTCGACGTGCCCGACGCCCGGGATGTCCGTCATGCGGTACGTGGTCTCGCGGGTCCACTCCGCCCACTCCTCCCACACGCGCTGCGCCGGATCGCGCGTCTCGAAGACAAGCCGCCCGCCGGGCCGCAGCGCCTCGTACGCGCCGCGCAGCGTCGTGCGCCATGCCTGCGGATCGGCGATCGCCTGGGCGACGTTCCCGGTCATCGTCACCAGGTCGATCTGCATGGGCGGCAGGTCCCCCGCGTCGCCGTCGAGCCAGCGCACCCGCTCCGCACCCGGCTTGCCACGCGCGACGTCGACGGACGCCCGCGCGGGATCGATCCCGGTGACCGTAATCCCGCGCTCGGCGAGCAGCAGCGCGAAGACGCCCGTACCGCACCCGATGTCCAGCACGGACCGCGCGCCGAACTCCTCCGCCATCGCGAGATACGCGTCGAGATCGCTGCGGTCCGGATCGAGTGGGTCGTAGATGGCGGCGAGGCGCGGATGCCCGAAGTTTGCGTCAATCATGGCGGCGAACGTATGTGGCCCCGAGCCCGCGCGGCCACTGCTTTTTCGGGTTACGGCGCCAAGCGGGCGCGGCGAAGTGCGCCGCTGATCCCGGCGCCCCTTCACCAGAGGCATAAGAATCCGCAGTCGGTGTCCACTCGATCCAGGACACCACTGGCGGAATTCACTGTTCGCCGGGTGACATATGCATCTGTTCGCCAGCGAGCTCGTAGCACAAGGTGGACGTCATGGACTAAATCATCGCGGCTAACTCGGTTCTCCTAGACGGCATGCTGGTCCTGACGCCCGGTCCGGTCGAGATAACGGTCGACGGCGGCCGTGACCAGGAGGCGGCAGGGGCGACTATCTCTACCTCCCACCGCACCCCGGGGGCGGCGAAGTTGAAGCCGTGCCAGGCGGCAGCGTGTGGGAGGGCCTGAAGCGCGACGCGGTCGAGGTGAGTCGAACAGCCAGTCCAGGCCGCGAAGTCGCCTGATGTCCGGTAGCCGAGAGCGCTATCAGCGTTACAAGCCGTGAAATCAGTTCGGTGGGCCGGTCGAACCGGCCGTCGACCAGACCAGCGAAAAGAGAACCACGATCATGAAACTGACGACCACCACGCAAGTCTCCGTCGACGGGGTGATGCAGGGAAACGGCCCGTCGAAGGAGGAGCGCATGGCCGGATTCAAGCGCGACGGGTGGGCTCTGGGGCACTTTGACGACCAGGCCGGAACGCTCGTCAACCAGATCTACCAGCGTGCCGACGCGTTCCTGTTCGGCCGGTGGACGTATGAGTTTTTTGCCGGCTACTGGGGGACGATGGAGCTGGGCAGCGGCCCCGTCGCGGATGCCTTGAACACGCGGCCCAAATATGTGGCATCGACCACGCTCACCGAACCGCGATGGGCGGACACGACCGTCCTGTCCGGAGATGTCGCGGCCGCCATCGCAGAGCTGAAGGACAAGCCGGGGGGTGAGCTGCAGGTGCACGGCAGCGGCAGACTGATCCGCTGGCTGCTGGAGAACGACCTTGTCGATGAGATGAATCTGCTCATCGTCCCGGTGGTCGTCGGGCAGGGCACGCGGCTGTTCTCCGACTCCGGCCCGGACATCGCGCTCGACCTGGTCGACTCGCGCGCTTTCCCGAAGGGCATAACGCTCCAGGTCTACCGGCCCACCGGACGCCCGCAGTATGCAACGTGACGACCTGGACCCCCTATGGTTACGGCGAGCCGCCACTCCCGACGAGCTCTTACGGATGGCTTGTGCGTTTCGCTCGCGCGCGTGGGCTGCGGCGCGCGACCAACTCCCGCCTGGTGGGCCGCAGAAGTCGTGGCGGGACACCACGAGTTCAACCTCAGCGGCTAGCACGTTTGTAAGGACAGGACGCGGGCTGCGCCCTCGACGTTGATCTCGCCGGCGATGGAGAGGGCCAGGTGGGTGAAGGTGGGGGCCCGCCTGGTCAGCGCTTCGAGGGGGTCGCCGTCCGTCTCGTGTTCCTGGATCTGCAGGCTCTTGATCTTCAGGCTCTCCAGCTGGGGCAGGATGGGGGACCCGGCGAGCGCTTCGAGGGTGCCGAGGTCGCCGTCGGCGAGCACCGCGCCGCGCAGCCGCAGCTCGGTCAGCGAGGTCAGCGCGTCGCCGTCGATCTCGTCGAACAGCAGTCCGCCCTCGGCGGTCAGCTCCCGGAGCGCCGGCAGCGCGTCCCACAGGCCGTTGCGCGAGTCGTCCGTGAAGCCCTCGTGCAGCCGGCTCAGCGGGTCGATCGCAGCGCCGGTCGAGGTGGTGCTGTGCTCGTACAGATAGGTGAAGTCGTGGCCGAAGTACAGGCTGGTCAGCCGCTCGCGGCGCTGTGTGGCGAGCGCCCGCGCGGCACGGCGCGCGGAGTGGTGGAAGTCGGTGAGGTGTAACTCCAACCGGCGCAGGTCGGCCGCCGCCGGGTCGGTGAGCAGCGCCTCGATCAGCGCGGCCTCCCACTGCTCCGGGTCGGTCGCGTCCGCGCCGAGCCGCTCCACCAGCGCGCGGCGGCCGGAGGTGGTGTGCGGCGCCAGCCGGAACACGGCCTCGTCGAGCCGGCCGCCGGACCAGGTCGCCGCCCGACCGCTCGGTTCGCAGGTACATCAGCCCCTCCTCACCCCCGGTGCAGAAGAAGCTCAGGTGGGCGAACAGCTCGGGCAGCGCGCCGAGCAGGATCTCAAAGGCGCCGGTCAGCTGTGCTTTCCACGGGCCCGAAACGTTGGCAGAAGCGGAGTTCATGCCGGGACCGCCCCATTGATCAGCGTGGGCGGCTGAGGGCGGCCTCGGCCAGATCCGTCCACGTCTCGGCCGAGGAGTGGGGCACGACCACCCAGTCCTTCATGGCCCTGCCCTGCCCCGAGGGGTCGAACAGGGACGCGCCGGCCAGCTGGAGCGCGGCTGCGTGTTCGGGGGTGTCCCTGACCAGCCGGAACACCATCGCGCCGTCGCGCTGGAGGCTCGCGAACACCTTCCCCGCCTGATCTTTGAGCGCGGGACTCCCCATCATCCTGGAGATCCGTACACCCAGGTCGGCCAGCTCGGCGCCGACCTGCTTGAAATCCTCTTCCGCGCTCATCGTCAGTCAGTCAGTCCCCAACTCCATGGCGGTGTGGTCGAGCAACTCGGCCCCCCCCTTCCGGCAGAACGGCGATCAGGCTAGCCGTGCCGGCGTCAGCGATCAAGGCCGGATCCGGAGTGCCGACCGGGTGTGACGCGAAGAGGAACGCCGAGGAACGCGGAGGAACGCGATGGAACGCCGGACCTGTAGGGAGTCAGGTCGGTGGACCGGGGGTGGCTCCCGGCGATCCCCGGTGTGACCGCTGTCCGCGGTGTCCGCCGCCGTCTGACGCGCTCATCGGAACCAGTCATCGGAGGGTGTCCATGCTGTTGTATCGTCCGTTCGACCAGCCTGGTGGTCACCAGGCCGTCCCTTCGACGATCAAGATACTCGGCCCGCTCGACGTCCGGCATGGAGGTCGCCCCCTCGTGCTGCCCCCGCGGCGCCGGAGCCTGCTGGCGCTGCTGGCGTTCAGCCCGGGCAGGGTCGTGACCGCCGAGCAGCTGGTGGACGGGTTGTGGGGCGAGGAGGCCCCGCCCACGGCCTTACGCACGCTGCACGCACACATCGCCAAGCTGGGCGCGGACCTGTCCCGGCATCGCGGCGAGCGGCCCATCCGGCGGCAGGCCCCCGGCTACCTGCTGCGCGCGGACGCGGTGGACGTCGATGGGGAACGGTTCGAGGAGTCGGTGACGACGGGGTTGCGGTTCTCGGCGCAGGGGCGGTTCGCCGAAGCGTCGCGGAGTCTGCGCGCGGGCCTGGCGCTGTGGCGCGGGAACGTCGTGTCGGACTGCCAGGTGCACGGTTGGGCTCTGGCCGAGATCGGCTACCTGGAGGGGCTTCGGCTCCAGGCGTACGAGGGGGAGTTCGCCGCGAGCCTGGCCGCGGGCGTCACGGACACGGCGGTCGGCCGTCTGGAGCTGCTGGTGGGCGAGCATCCGCTGCGTGAGCGGCTGTGGGAGCTGCTCATCGTGGCCTTGCGCACGGCCGGCCGTCCCGGTGACGCGCTCGGCGCCTACCACCGGGCTCGCCGCACCTTGATCGACGAGCTCGGCATCGAGCCAGGGGAGGGGCTGCGACACGTCGAGGCGGGCGTGCTGCGAGGCGTCACCGACCCCCGGACGCTGCTCCGCCTGTCGTCAGGCCCGCCGGTGGCGATCACCGACTGCGCATGAGGCCGGTCTCCACGGCGAGGAAGGCGAGCGCGTCGGCGCCGACGGCCACCCCCTTGCCGCGGGACCGGGGTCGGTGGCCGAGGCCGCCGGCGACGTGGAAGAGGACCGTGCCCGGTCCGGTGGCGGCGTGCTGCAGGGCGGCGGCCATCTTGCGCGCGTGCATGTGATCGACCCGCGTGTCGTGCTCGAACACCACGAACATGCACGACGGGTACGCCTCGCCCGGGACGACGTGATGGTAGGGCGAGTACGCCATCAGCCAGTCGAGCTCGGCGGGCACGTCCACGCTGCCGTACTCGAAGCGCCAGGCCGGGCCCATCCCGAAGCGCTCGTAACGCGCCATGTCGGCCAGCGGCGCGATGCAGACGGCGGCGCGGTACAGCTCACGGCGCTGGGTCACGGCGACCGCCGCCAGCAGGCCGGCGTTGCTGGCCCCGATCACGCCGAGCCGGTCACCGCTCGTCCAGCCCCGGCCGATCAGCCACTCGGCCGCCGCGTGGAAGTCGTCGAACGCGTTCTGCCTGTGTCCCCGCATGCCGGCACGGTGCCAGGCCGCTCCTTGCTCGCCCCCGCCCCGCACGCACGCGACGGCGAACACACCGCCGGCTTCCACCCAGGCCAGGGCGCTCGGCTCGAAGGACGGCGTCACGGCCGCGCCGAAGCCGCCGTAGGCGGTGAGCAGCGCCGGCCGGACACGATCCGGGCCGGACGCGCAGCTCGCCGGCGCCATCACGAAGATCCGGACCTCGGTGCCGTCCGCCGAGACATAGCTTTCCCGCCGCGTGGTGATCGTCGCCTGGGACGTCGTACGCCGGTCGGCGCCGGTTCGCGCCGCAGGTCCGGCGTACCGCAGGACGGTGGGCGCCGTCGTGTAGTCGGTGTAGGTGAACCAGGCGGTGGCGGGTGTGCCGGGCCGTACGGAGACCTCGCGCACCGTCCCGGCTCCCGGCAGCGCGACGCGGTCCAGGCACCGGCTGGACCGGCCGTCCCAGATCGTGACCTCCGACGCGGCGTCGCGCGTGCGGACCACGAACAGCCGGGGCGCGTCCGTCCCGTCGTCCTCCAGCAGGGAGAATCCGGAGATCGCCGCGTCAGGGTCCTCCGGCACCACGTCCCGCCAGGACCGGCCGTCCCACTTCGCGGCCGTCGTTCCCAGGTTGCGGGCGGCCATGGCGCGGATGCGGCCCCGCGGTGCCGCGCCGGTGGTGTGCAGGTAGATCTCGCCGGATCGGCTCACCCGTGCGAAGCCGAGCGCCCCCGGGGCGAGCGGGATCGGCAGGAACCGCGGTTCGTCCGGCGGTGAGACGGTCAGGTCCGCGAGGTGCAGCGTGTTCCACGGGGCCGTGCCTGCCCTGGCGGACACCACGAGCCAGCGCCCGTGGTACAGCGCGACCCGATGGCTCGTCCTGGCGTCGCCGTCCAGGCCGAAGACCGGTGTGTCCTTCCGGGCGTCGCGGCCCACCCGATGCAGCCACACGCTCCGTACGGCGCTCGGAGACTCGTCGGGACCGCGCCTGACGTAGAAGAACGCGGACTCGTCGAACAGCCACGCGACGGTGGGGTACCGGACGCCGCCGATCGGCCCGTCGACGATCTCACCGGAGACGAGGTCGGCGACGAGCAGTACCCCCTGCTCGGTGCCGTCGCGCGACACCTGGCAGGCCAGCAGGCGGCCGGTCGGGGAGAGGGACCAGGAGTCGAGCGTGGCGCCGGCGCTCCCCGGCCCGCGGAGGCGTGCCGGATCGAGCACGACGCGCTCGCCGTCGGCGTCCCTGCAGTACAGCGCGGCGTGTTCCTGTCCGGGGCGGCGGCTGAGGAAGTACGCCCGGGTTCCGCGCCAGACCGGTGCGGAGTCCGTCCCCGGTGTCATCAGCCGGTCGAGCCGCTCGGCGAAGAACGGCCGGGGCCTGGACGACCTGAGATACTCCTCCGTCAGCTCGTGCTGCGCCCGCAGCCAGCGCCGGCTTTCCGCGCCGTCACCCTCCAGCCAGCGGTACGGGTCCGGGATCACCCGTCCGTGCACGACGTCGGAGTCCTCGCCCCGGCGGGCCGGCGGGTAGGCCCGCGCGCTCATGCGGGCCTTTCGGCGTCGCCGCCCTCGGCGACCGGCACGGCGGCCGGCGCCGCCGCGGGAGCGTGGTCCGGCGTGCGCTCGTCGCCCGCCCGCATGACCCGCAACACCGGAAGCAGGAGCAGCATGCTGACGGCCGACACACCGCAGGCGACCCACAAGGTGGGGACGATCCCGGCCTGCTGCCCCAGAGCCCCGCCGACGAGCGCCCCCGCGAAGGCGCCGGCCGCGGTGAGCAGTTGCACGCTGACCGACAGCCGCCCCAGGACCTCTTCGGGAATCCGGATCGTGACGAAGCCGAGCAGCCCGACGTTCGCGATCGCGCCGAACAGGTACGGGAGCCCGATGCCCAGACCCGCCGTGATCGCCGCCACGAGCACGGGCCCGCCCGCCAGCGGAAGCGCCACGGTGCCGATCGCGCCGCCGATCAGGCCCACCATCGTGAGCCGTTCGGTGTTCAGCCGCCGCGAGAGCAGTTCGCTGAGGAACGTCCCCGTCACGCCGGCGACGCCGAGGAGCACGAACAGCAGGCCGTACCACTGCGCCGGGACGTGCAGGACCTTCAACACGTACGGCGCGATCAGCGCGAGGGTCATCCCCATGACGAGCTGCTGGCCCACGAGGAAGGGGACGAGCGCGCGCAGGAAGGGCTGCCCCCACAGTGACCTGAACCCGGCGCCGAGCTCGTGGGCGAAGGAGCGTTCCTGGCGCGCCTGCTGGGCCGGTCGCTCCGGTGTCCTGATCAGTGCGGTGGTGCCCGCGCTGATCAGGCGCGAGACCGTGTCCACCACGAAGGGGACGACGGGGCCGAGCGCCGCCGCCGGGCCGGCCAGCGCCCTGCCGAGCGTCCCGCCGACGTACTCGCCGCGATTGAGCCGGGCTCGTGCCTTGACGATGTCGCCGGTGCCCACGATGGTCTTGAGGTAGACCAGGTACAGGGTCTCCACCATCACGCCGACCGTGCCGATCACGAACACCAGCGCGCCCAGGGCCCAGATGCTGAGCCTGCCGGTGAGCATCGACACGATGGTCAGGCCGAGGGCCGCGGCGACGGTGAGGTCGCACGCGATGAGCACCCTCCGCCGGGAGCGCAGCCGGTCGACCAGGCTGCTGATGAACAACCCGAGGAGCGGTAGGGGAAGGCTGCCCGCCGCGACCAGGAAACCCGTCTCCGCGGGTGAGGCGCCAAGATGTTGCACCGCCACCAGGGGGACCGCGATCACCGTGAACACCGAGCCGAAAGCCGAGGCGACCTGGCCGCCCTGGAAGAGCCGGAAATCTCGTGTCATGTCATTCTCCGAAGTTTCAGGCCGGCCGGCGAGTGTGGGCGGCAGACCGGTGTGAACGCTGGGAACGCGGGACCGGGAAGCAAGACGGCCGGCATCCGCTGGTCTCGGTGCCGGCCGCTCACGTTCGGCGCAGGCGTCAGATCGGACGCCCCGCGTTCATCCGCCTCGATGGCGGCATCAGTTGGTGTTGTTGCAGTTGAACAGGCTCAGCGTGCTCCAGGGAGCATCCTCCGCAAGCTCGACGTCAAGCTCCTGAAGGGCCAGAACTTCCGACATGGGTCACACACCTCCTTCCTTCTCTCGACACCTTCTCCGGCCGGCGGTCGCCGGTCGGAAGCTCAGGGTGGGGCAGGTCAGTCCAGCAGCAAGAAATGGCCGGCTGGGCGGTTCAGCACCCGGTGCAGGGCCAGCAGGACGCCCGCCCCGCCGCTCCAGAGCTCCGCGCTGAAGCGCAGCGAGCCCTCGCCGAGGAAACGCACGCCTCGCCGGCCGCCGACGGCGTACTTGACGAGGCCGGTGGCGACGTCGAGCGCGGCGTCCGCCGAGCGCGGATCGTCCATGAGCTCCGCGTGGTCCGCCAGCGCGAACGCCAGGCCCGCCAGGCCGCAGTACAGCCCGGGGAAGGCGCAGCAGTTCTTGCGGACGTCGCTGAGGACGCGTGGCAACGCCGTCGTGATCCGGGCGTCGCCGACGTCGTCCGGGCTCGCCGCGTACCGGCTCAACGCCAGCGCGACCCCCGCCGAGCCGCTGAACAGGTAGGGCAGGCCGCGATGGGTCTGGTCGCTGTCGCTGAAGGAGAGCGCGCCGTCCGGGAGTTCGATCGCCAGGTCGAGCTCCTCGTGCAGCAGGCGCCTGCCGGCGTGCGCGTAGCGGTCGTTCCCGGTCGCCGCGCTCAGCCGGTGCAGGAAGAGGGCGATGCCCGCCCGGCCGTGCAGCAGCCCGCGGGCGTTGCCCGGCCCCAGGGTGGGACGCAGGTCGCCGGCGCGGACGATGGCCTCGCCCGCCGTCACCGCCAGGTCCAGGAAGCGCGCCTGGTCGGTGCCGCGGTGCATGCGCAGGGCGGCCATGCCGACGCCGGCCCGCCCCTCGCCGAGGGTCGTCGTTCTCTCCAGGATCGGGTGGCGGGCAGCGCGCGCGAGCACGTCACCGGCCTCGTCGAGCAGGCCGAGGTCGGCGAGGACCCAGGCGACGCCGGCCGTCCCGGTGTGCAGGCCCGGCGGAAGGTCGCCCGCGTGGTCCACCGCCCGGGTGCGAAGGCGCTCGGCCATCCCGGCCGGGATCGCGGAGCCCGTGACGTGCAGGGCGTGCAGGATGCCGGCCAGGCCGTAGGCGACGCAGAGCAGATTCGTCTCGAATCCCCGTGGCACGGTGGGGAAGTTCCGGTCGAGCTGTTCGGTGTCGATCATGTCCGTGAGCCCCAGCCGGACCTCGTCGGCGAACCGGGCGAGACTCTCGCGTGGCCGTTCGTCGAGCTCTCCGGGAGCGGGCAGCGAGCCGGTCCGCGCCGTGTCCAGCTCGTCGTGGAAGCGTGTCGCACGCCGCCACAACGCGGCGGGGACGGGGGCGTGCTTGCCGACGTCCCTGCGCAGCCAGCGCAGGTTGCCGGGGCTGCGCTGGACCACCGCGTGCATCGGCATGACCAGGAGCAGCGCGATGGCGGAAAGCCCGTATTCGTCCCAGGCGAACGGGCCGGACAGGGGGAAGCCGGCCGGTGGCGCGTAGCCGTCCGCCCCCATGGGGATGAGGGGGGCGTCGCGGTGGGTGCACGACTCGAAGTCGACCAGCCTGACGCCGTCTGGGGTCACCATCACGTTGCGCGGGTTGAGGTCGCCGAAGCGGAACCCGGCTCCGTGGAGCCGGGCGAGCGCCTGGTCCAGCTCGGCGAGCACCCTCTCGCATTCGCCGTAGTAGGCGTCGAAGTCGGCCGATGTCCTGCCGGCCTGGATCAGCGGCGAGTGCAGCGCCGCCCACGTGTGCAGCGGTGTTCCGGCGACGAACTCCGTCACCAGGAACTCGTGCTCCCACTCCTGGAAGTAGTCGAGCGGCTGCGGGCAGGCGTCCGGCGCGGCCTGGTGCACCTCGGTGAGCACGCGGTGCTCCCGGCGCAGCCGTTCGACGGCCGTGCTGCGATCCCAGTACAGGCCGTTGTGCGCGCGTGCCTCCTTGATGAACACGGTGCGGCCCGTCCGGGTGTCCTTGGCCTCGTAGGCGCCACCGGCGTTGCTGGGCTGGAGGACCTGCACGATCTCGTAGCCGTGGATCACCGGCGGGCCGTTGCGCGCCGGCCCGGCCGGCTTCGCGAAGGGGTCGCCGATGCCTGGGGGCAGCGTGAAGGAGACGCCTCGGGAATCGGTCACGTCGCGGCCGTAGCCGTCGCGTACCAGGCTCTCCCTGCCGCCGTCCGCCCGCAGCCCGCCGCGCGCCTCGAACGCGCCGTAGCGGTAGTACACCGTGCGCGAGTCGCGGAAACGGCGGTCGGACAGGACGTAGGGTCCCTCCTCCCCGGCGAGTTCGCCGGCCAGCCGTTCCATCAGGCGCAGGGCGCTCCGCTCGTCGGGGTACAGGGCGCAGAACTTGCCCGCCTGCGGCCTCGGCCCGTGCTTGTGGTGCATGAACAGGAAGAACACCTCGGCCGACAGGTGCTTGAAGGCCACCCGCTCCGCGTGGCAGGCGCGGGCGACCGCGTCCAGTACGAGGTCGGCGCGTTCGAGGCGGGTGGAGACGTGCACCTTCCACCCCTGGGCCGGCGTGACCACGTCGGGATGGGTCCACCTGGTCCACACGTCATGCGTGGCGGAGGTCCAGCCGTCGGAGACGAACCTGGGGGCGAAACGCCTCCCCGGGTCCCGCAGCCAGGACAGCGGCGCGTAGAACTCAGGATCCGCCTGCGCGTAACTGTGGAAGCCGAGCATTGGCATGTCCCCGTTTCACTGACCCGACCGGTACGTCGCTGGGTTCTTTGGTATCCGGGGGGTGTTGCCGGGCCGTTGCCACGCAGGTGGAGGCGGTTGGGGACACGGGAAGGGGCCCAAGGGCCGCTGCCGGCCGCGCGGGAAACCGCCATGAGCCGCAGAGGCCGGAACGGCCTCAGCCGTGATGGTCGACGAGGCGGGTGAGCAGGTCGATCAGGTTCTGCCGGTCGGCCGGGGGCAGCGGGGAGAGGAACTCGTCCTGGGCGGCGGCGAGCAGCCGGTCGAGGTGGGTGAGTTGGCTCCGGCCTGCCGCGGTGATGGTGATGATGTTGCGCCGGCGGTCGTCCGGGTCGGGTGCGCGCTCGAGGAGTCGCCGTTCTGCGAGGTCGTTGACGGTCGCCACCATGTCGCTGCGGTCGATGCCGGTACGGCGGCCGAGGGCGGCCTGGCTGGCCGGGCCGTACTCCTCCAGCGCGGCGAGCAGGGCGTAGTGGTAGCGCCGAAGGCCGGCCTGGCCGAGCGCCTGGTCCACGATCCGGTTGGCGGTCTGCGCCGCATGGTTGGTCAACCGGCTCGGCAGCGTACGCAGCCGCTGTGGCGGCGGCCCCTCTGGCGTGTCCACGGGGACAATCTAGCAAATTGTTGGCCGCACCCACGATTAGGTGTACTGTTGGCCACGCCAACGTTGGTTCAACCAACATTCTCGTCGCGCAGCCGGCCTTCGAGAAGGCGCATAACTGACATGCTGGAAAGGTGGATAACTGACATGACGACGACGAATTCCGCAGTGGTGAGCCTGGGCGCGTCGATCCGGGGGCGCACGCTTTACCCCGGCGACGAGGGCTTTGCAGAGGCCTGCTCCGGCTGGTTGCTGACGGTCGAGCACCGGCCCGCGGCGGTCGTGGTCGCCGCCGACGCCGATGACGTGGCCGCCGCCGTCCGGTTCGCGGCGGAGGCGGGACGCCCGGTCGCGGTGCAGTCGACCGGGCACGGCAAGTCGGTGCCCGCGGATGGAGCCGTGTTCATCGCCACGGGGGAGCTGCGCGAGCTGTCGGTGGACCCGCGTGCCGGCACCGCGAGGATCGGAGCCGGGCTGCGGTGGGGTGAGGTGCTCACCGCGGCGGCCGAGCACGGTCTCGCGCCGCTGTGCGGCTCCTCCGGCCAGGTCGGGGTGATGGGCTATCTGACCGGCGGCGGGCTCCCGCTGGCCGGCCGTACGTACGGCTTCGCCGCCGACTACGTCCGCTCGCTCGACATCGTCACCGCCGACGGCCTGCTCCGCACCGTCTCGCCGGCCCAGGAGCCCGACCTGTTCTGGGCGGTACGGGGTGGCAAGAGCAACTTCGGCGTCGTGGTCGCGGCCGAGATCGAGCTGCTGCCGCTGCGTACCGTCTACGGTGGTGAGCTCTACTACCCGGTCGAGGACCGCAGGCACGCCGCCCACGTTCTCGGCTCCTACCTGGCCTGGGTCAAGGACCAGCCGGAGGAGATGTCGTCCTCTGTGACGTTGGTGCGCTTCCCCGACGTGCCGCAGTTGCCCGAGGAGTTCCGTGGCCGTTCGTTCGTGCAGGTCCGGGTGGTCTACATGGGGGACGAGGAGCAGGGTGCGCGGCTGGTGGAGCCGTTGCGCGCGCTCGGCCCGGAGAAGGACACCTGCGGCGCCAGGCCGTACACGCAGATCACCGAGATCTACCAGGACCCCAAGAACCCGGTCATGGCGCACCTGCGCAGCGCTTTGTTGCACGAACTGGACGACGAGGCCGTGGAGGAGCTGGTCTCGTTCATCGATCCGTCGAAGCCCGGGGGCCCGTTCCCCGGCATCGAGCTACGTCACCTGGGCGGGGCGCTGAACCGGCCGCCCGGCCGCCCGCACGCGGTCAGCACCCAGGGTGCGGCCTTCCACCTGTGGCTGCGGATGCCGGCTCCGGCCGAGCAGGCCGACGCGGTGCGCAAGACCGCCGACGAGGCGCTGGAGCGGCTGCGGCGGTGGGAAACCGGCGCCGTGCTTCCGGGGTTCCTGTTCGACCACGACTCGGCTCCCGAGCGGGTCAGGCGGGCCTACGCCGAAGCGGACTACCGGCGGCTGGCCGCGCTGAAGGCGACGTACGACCCGGACCAGCTTTTCCGGATCAACCACAACATCCCGCCGGCGCGCCCCTCGACGGACTGATCGGCCGTACATCGATCACGAGGTCGGCGCCGCGCTGAGCGGCGTCGCGATGGCCTCCAGGCCCTTGCGCTCGGCCTTGACCCCGAACAGCAGCTCGACCAGCCCCGCCACGATCATCACGATGCCGCCGATGGAGAACGCGAGCGCCGTGTCCCCGGGCACCCCGGTCTCGACGAGGGAGGCGAAGACCAGCGGGCCGGCGATGCCGCCGGCGGCGGTGCCGATCGCGAAGAAGAACGCGATGGCCAGGGCCCTGGTCTCCATCGGGAAGATCTCGCTGACGGTCAGGTACGCCGAACTGGCCCCTGCCGAGGCCACGAAGAGCACCACGGACCAGCACGCGGTCAGCGTGACGGCGTTCAGCAGGCCCTGGTCGAACAGCCAGGCCGTGCCCAGCAGGAGCAGCCCGGACCCGATGTACGTGGCCGAGATCATCGGGATCCTGCCCACGGTGTCGAAGAGGCGGCCGAGCAGGAGCGGGCCGAGGAAGTTCCCGACCGCGATGACGGCGAAGTAGTAGCCGGCATTCGTGTCGATCTTGAAGAAGGTGGCCAGGATCTGCGCGTACCCGAAGGTGATCGCGTTGTAGAGGAACGCCTGGCCGATGAAGAGGGACAGGCCGAGGATCGTACGTTGGGGATAGAGCGCCACCATCGTGTGGGCGATCCGGACGAAACCGATGGACTTGCGCTGGTGCACGGTCACCGACTCCTTCGGCTCCGGCAGGTCGGCGCCGATCTGCCGCTCGATGCCGCCGACGATCTCCTCGGCCTCCTTCTCCTTGCCGTGGATGAACAGCCAGCGCGGGCTCTCCGGTACGTGCCGCCGTACCAGCAGGATCGCCAGGCCCAGCACCACCCCCAGGCCGAACGCGACGCGCCAGCCGATGTTCACCGGCAGGCCGCTCAGCAGCGGCACGGTCAGCAACGCGCCGCCGGCGGCGCCGAGCCAGTAGCTGCCGTTGATGATGATGTCGATGCGCCCCCTGTGGTGGCTCGGGATGAGCTCGTCGATGGCGGAGTTGATGGCCGCGTACTCGCCGCCGATCCCGAACCCCGTCATGAACCTGAACAGGAAGAACCACCAGGCGTGGAAGGAGAACGCGGTCATCAGGGTCGCCGCCAGGTAGACGACCAGCGTGATGAGGAAGAGCTTCTTCCTGCCGAACCTGTCGGTCAGCCAGCCGAAGAACAGCGCACCCGAGCAGGCGCCCGCGACGTAAAGCGCCGCGGCCAGGCCCGCGACCTGGGCCTGGGTGATCTCCAGGCCGCTGCCCGGCTTGGCGAGCTGCCCTGAGAGGTTGCCTACGATGGTGACCTCGAGCCCGTCGAGTATCCAGACGGTGCCGAGCCCTATGACGATCATCCAGTGCCAGCGGGACCAGGGGAGCCGATCAAGGCGCGCGGGCACTTTGGTGGTTATGGTGCCGGTCTCCACGTCGCTCATAAGCTTTTGTGGCTACCCGCGTTCTTGCCAGGTAGGCTTCCCGGCCGATCATGTGGCTAGGCGTCCTGGTATTTGTCCCGGATCTCGGGGAGTTGCCGGAATCCGGCTGACCGGTAGGTGGCGACGGCGCCGACATTGGAGCTCGGGGTGCAGACGATCGCGCTCGACGAACCCAGCTCCTGGAGCGCGGCCGCCGCGGCGACGGTGATCGCCCTGCCGTAGCCGTGACCGCGATGTTCCCGGTGCACGCCCATCGGCTCGAGCAACCCGGGCTTGCCCGGACCGGCCGACCACACCGTCACCGCCGCCACCGCGTCGCCCCGGTCGCCGTACGCGACCAGACACCGGCCGTCGGCGTACGGCGATCCGGCCGCCATCGCATGCCAGCGCTCGTCCGTGAACGTCGAACCGTCGAACGATGCCCGCTGCACGGCGGCCCGCACGTGCGCCTGCTCCGGCCCGATCACCTCGATCCGCACCCCTGGATCCTTCACCGGCTCCGTGAGGTCGCGGCGCAGCGGCGTCCACGGCTCGTCGACCTTCCAGCCGTTCTCGGACAGCAGATCCTGGACCAGCGCGCTCATGGGCGCTTCGACGTTCGCCTTCCCCTCGATCAGCACGCCGCGCTCCGGCTCGGTCACGTCCTCGACCAGCCGCTGCGCCAGTTCCTCGTCCCGCTGGGCGTCCGGCGCGATCGTCAGCCGCAACAGGTCGGGCTGGTCCAGCAGCCCGATGGCGAGAATCCGTCCGTCCCGGCTCCACGTACGGACCGCCGCGGCCGTCGCCTCCGCACCGAACCGCCAGAACCAGCCCAGATCCCCCGGATGCAGTTGCATCGGCGCCCCTTCGTACTGCCACTCCCGCAGCACGCCCGCAACCTCGCTCAGCCCGCCGACTCCCGGCTCACCCAACACCATCGCCATGACCCCGATCACACTCCACCGCACCGGCACTCCGCACCCGGTTTTCGGCCGGCCGGCGCGAGGCCTCAGCTTCGTGGTCGCGGGTCAGATGGCGGTGGAAACTGCTGGGAAAATTGTCGTGTCCCAGGGCGACGGGCCGTGTGACGGAGAGCGAGATCTACCATGAAGTACCTGCTGCTGAAGCACTATCGAGGTGGCCCGGCCCCCGCTGTCGACCGGGCGCCGATGGACCAGTGGACGCCGGAGGAGGTCGACGCGCACGTGCAGTACATGCGCGACTTCGCCGCCCGCCTGGAGGAGACGGGGGAGTACGTCGACAGCCAGGCGCTGGCGCCCGGGGGCGCGTTCGTGCGGTACGACGGCGAGGGGCGCCCGCCGGTGACCGATGGGCCGTTCGCCGAGACCAAGGACCTCATCGCCGGCTGGATGATCATCGATGTGGAGTCTTGGGACCGCGCGGTCGAGCTGGCCGGGGAGCTGTCCGCCGCTCCCGGGGCCGGCGGCGAGCCGATCCACGAGTGGCTCGAGGTTCGACCGTTCCTCACCGAGTCGCCCACGGTGACCGAGTGAACGAGTCGCTGCTGCGGGAGCTCGTGCCCGCGGTGATCGGCATCCTCGTCCGACGCGGAGCCGACTTCGCGTCGGCCGAGGATGCCGTGCAGGAGGCCCTGATCCGGGCGCTGGAAACCTGGCCCGGCGATCCGCCCGGCGAGCCGAAGGCATGGCTCGTCGCGGTCGCATGGCGCAAGTTCCTCGACGCCGCCCGGGCCGAGGCGTCGCGGCGGGGGCGGGAGCTCGCCGTGGAGGTCGAGCCGCCCGCCGGCCCGGCGCCCGCCACGGACGACACGCTGCGGCTCTACTTCCTGTGCGCGCACCCCACCCTGCCGCCGAGCTCGGCCGTCGCCTTGACGCTGCGCGCGGTAGGCGGCCTGACCACGCGGCAGATCGCGACGGCGTACCTCGTTCCCGAGGCGACCATGGCGCAGCGGATCAGCCGGGCCAAGCGGCGGATCGCGGGGCTGCCGCTCGACCAGCCCGGCGATCTCGGGACGCTGCTGCGCGTGCTCTACCTCGTCTTCAACGAGGGCTACGGCGGAGACGTCGACCTGGCGGCCGAGGCGATCCGCCTCACCCGCCAGCTCGTCGTCTTGACCGACGAGCCCGAGGTGGCGGGGCTGCTCGCGCTCATGCTGCTGCACCATGCGCGCCGCGCGTCCCGTACCGGCCCGGGTGGACGTCTGGTGCCGCTCGGCGAGCAGGACCGATCGCGCTGGGACACCGGCCTGATCGCCGAGGGGGTGACGATCCTGCAGACCGCGCTGGCCCGCGACCGGCTGGGCGAATACCAGGCACAGGCCGCGATCGCCGCCCTGCACGCGGACGCCCGGAGCGCCGCCGAGACGGACTGGGTGCAGATCGTGGAGTGGTACGACGAGCTGCTGCTCCTCACCGGCAGCCCGGTGGTGCGGCTCAACCGCGCGGTGGCAGTAGGGGAGGCCGACGGACCGCAGGCCGGGCTGGCGGCGCTGGCTGACGTACACCCCGACCTGCCCCGTTACGCCGCGGTGACGGCATACCTGCACGAACGCACCGGCGACCTCGAGCACGCCGCCGACCTGTATGCGGAGGCCTCCCGCGCCGCCACCAGCGTGCCGGAGCGCGACCACCTCACTCGGGAGGCCGCCCGGGTGCGGCAACTGCTGCGTCCGTGAGTACACCATCACGTTGGAGTTCGCCTTTGCTCGCGGAGGGCAGGGCCGAGGCCGAGCATGGCACCACTCAGTGGCGGCGGTGCCATCCGTGGCCGGCGACGGCGAACGATGAGAGGGATTCGAGGCCCTCGTGCCGTTCTACGCGGCGGCGTCGCGCGAGGGAAGGCGGTCGTGGGCGGGGTGAGCTGACCCGCGCCTGCGCGGTTCGCGGGCCCGGTGGGCCAGGATGGCTCGCATGCCTACCGTGCCCGAAGATCACGTTGAGCCCGCGCAGCCGTCCCGAGTCAACGACTATGACGGTTTCGCCGAGGCGTACACGGCCGAGAACGAGGCTGGCACCATGAACGCCTATTACGAGCGGCCCGCCGTCCTGGCCCTCGCCGGGGAGGTGTCCGGCCGGCGCATCCTCGACGCCGGCTGCGGCTCGGGCCCGCTGTTCGAGGCGCTGCGCGACCGGGGCGCCGTCGTGCCCGGCATCGACAGCAGCACCGGGATGCTGGAGCCGGCCCGGCGGCGGCTCGGTGACGGCGCGGACCTGCGGGTGGCCGACCTGCGTGACCCGCTGCCGTACCCCGACGACTACCGCCTCCTCGCCCGTACCCCGAGCTTCCTGTTCTTCGTCCTGAATGCCGACTGAGGCCCCCGCGTCACCTGCCCTCAACCGATCACGGGAGGTGTTGCGCGCGGGCGTCCCAGAACGTACAAGCCCTGCGGGTCGGCGGCGCACAGCGTGCTCGCGTCCGCGAGCCAGGCGAGGCTGGTGATCCGTTCGGCGGTCTGGAAGGTGACCTCGTCGGATCCGTTCCACAGCTTGATGGTGCCGTCCTGCCCGCCGGTGGCCAGCCAGGCGCCGTCGGGAGAGAACGTTACTGCGCCTACCCGGCCCCGGTGCGGCTCCGGGCAGGAGTGCTCGTGACCGTCCGGATCCCAGATGCGCACGACGCCGTCCGGGTCTCGGTGGCCAGCCGGTTGCCGTCCGGTGAGACCGCGAGCTTGATCGGCTCCCAATGAGGACTGCCGCCGAAGCTGCTGCGCTGCTCGCCCGCGCAGTCCCACACAGAAACCCGGCGGCCAGCCAGGTTCCGTCCGGCGAGATGATCAGCGCGTTGACTCGCAGGATAGGGGAGTAGCGGAGGTCGAAGCGGAACGTGCCGTCGGCGTCCCAGGTCTGGACCCGATTGTCGGCCGCTGTGGCGAACCAGGTTCCGTCCGGGGCGATGGCCAGGGCGAGACTCCACTCTTTCCCATCGCCGAGCGTCAATTCGCGGCGCAGATCGCCCCCGCGACTCCACAGCCGGACCTCGCCGAGGCCACCGCCGGTGGCAGGCGACGACCCGTCCGGAGCGATGGCCAGGGCCGACGAACCGTCCGACCCGCTCAGCCGGGCGCGCGGCTCGCCGTGAGCGTTCCACAGCCGGACGTCCTCGTAGCCGACCGCGGTGGCGAACCAGGGCAAGGCCGTCACCAAGGCCGGTGCGAGCGTCCTGCGGCGCGCCATGGATCACCTCGCGCTCACGTTAACGCCTTGCTGCCGCCCAGGTCATCCAGGTGTTTTCCACCGAAGCAGGGCCGCGATGATCGCCGGCCCCCTGACCCCCACACCGCACCACCCTGCACGCTGCACCTGCCGACCGGGACCAGGCTGACTCCCCGGCGTGTACCCCGCAACCTTGGCATCGGCACCGCCGCATGGGTCGCTCAGCTGGAGGGGAACTGGTAGTGCGACACCACGACCTGGCCGTCGAGGACGTGTGAGTCGACGAGCCGCAGCTTGAGGCGCTGCTCCGGCGCGGCGAACAGCTTCCGGCCGCCGCCGAGCACCACCGGGTGCACCGCGACGTGGTACTCGTCGATGAGACCCAGCTCGGTCAGCGCCGCCGCCAACGCGGAGCCGCCGGTGAGGAGCAGGTCCCCGCCATCCGGCCGGGCTTTGAGAGCGGTGACCTCCTCGGCCAGGTTGCCGGTGATGACGCGGCTGGTCCACTCGTCACCCGGGTACGTACGCGAGAAGACGATCTTCGGCGTGGCACGCCAGAACGGCGCGAAAGCGGCGACATGCGGATCGTCCAACAGCGACTCGGCGTTCGGCCAGAACCCCACCATCATCTCCCACACCGGACGCCCGAACAGCAGCGTGTCGACCCTCTTGTCCAGACCTTCGGAGTACGCCGACAGCTCCGGCCCCATCACCGGCCAGTCGAACTCCCCGTCGGGTCCGTCGATGAACCCGTCCACCGACGCGTGCACCCAGTAGATGATCTTGCCCATGAGTTGCCTCCTCTTGTCTGTGCGGTCATAGGTAGGTCGGAGCCGGCCGCTGTTTTTCGACATGCGATGGCGAGCAGGCCCGGCATGCCAAGGCGACGCGAGCACCCTTCCGCGTCGCTGTCGCTGCCTGCGACTCTGGCCTGCCGCGACAGGCTGGGACATCCGTGCAGACCCCCTGACCGCCACGGAAGAAACACGGATCCGCCACGGAGCCCGTCCGTACACCTTGACGTCGGCGCCTACCGCCGACCACTACTCCGCTCTGGTGAACACCGCGGCATTGACCTGGGCGTTCAGCTTGATCGCTCGGTGTTCTGGTGGGGGATCCCCAAACGGAACACCGCCACGATCACACGGTCATCAGCCTGCGGCCCCTCGTCCTTGCCGCCGTCTTGAGCCGGACCGCCGTGGCCCGCGCCGCCGTCCTGAGCGGGGCCGCCGTGGCCCGCGCCGCCGTCCTGAGCCGGGCCGCCGTGGCCCGCGCCGC
>NZ_JBSFTC010000104.1:0-33420 GCF_053590415.1 Nonomuraea sp. NPDC003201 | reverse complement strand
CGACCGCCGCACCCCGCGGGGTGCGGCGGGACGTGACCTGTGGAGGTGCCGGGAGAAGCGGCCTGTACGGAGTCAGCGGTCCGTACCGACGTTGTAGCCGTAGCGCTCGACCACCGACCCCGGCACCACGGGCCGCCCGACCGGCATGACAGGCTCGGGCAGATCGGGCGCGACCTCACGCAACCAGCTCAGGAGATCCACGCCGTCGGGCTGCGTCGACAACTCGGCAGGGCGCTTCGGATGATGGATCACCAAACGGCCCGGTTCCGCATCGAGTTCCGCATTCACGCAGGTCATGCCGGGAACGGCCCACAACAGGTCGACCGGGCTGGAGGCGATGACCGTCTCGTTCTGCGACCGAAGTCAGCTCGTTGAGCAGTCGCCTGCTCGCATCCTCGTCCTCCTCGGGATCTTCCCAGCCCGTCGCAACGCCAGCAATCGACCCAGCTCCCGATCGGCCGGCGCGTCGCCGCGTTCATCCGCCGCGACGCGCAGGACTTCGGCGGCCTCCCCCATATGGCCGCCTCTGATCAAGGCGTGGGCTCTGGTGACCGCATTCGGTGGCGTTGCCACGGTTTCCGGCTGTTTCGATCGACGACGGGCTGGTAACTACCGGCCCACTCGCACCTCGCGCAGTTGCAGCCGGTTGCCGTCGGGATCCTGGAAGATGGCGAGACAGCCCCACGGGTACTCGAGCACCTCGGTATCGAACTGCACGCCGCGCGACTTCAGCGTCTGGTATGCCTTCTGGAAGTCTCCGGTGTCGATGGTGTAGGCCCCCGGGGTGTGGCTCTTGAGCGGCTGGGCCTGCCCGGGTGTCCCCGGCCACAGAACCAGCTGGAACTTTTGCCCGGGGAGACCGACCGTGAGGAACCGTGGTCCGTCGGGCGTCGGGTTGTCGAACCGCTGCTCGAATTCAAGCACGTTGGTGTAGAAGTCGAGCGCCTTGTCCTGGTCGCTGACGAACACGGTCGCGTACGCGATTTCTTTCAGCATCGTCGTCCCTCCTGGGTTCGTGGTCGTTACCGGTATGACCAATGGCGACGAACGAATGTGACCACCGGCCTCCGGTTCATCAGTCGAGCGGAGTCAGGTCGAGGCGGCGGAGGCGCCCGGGGTCGGCGAGAATGTCGATCGTGGCGATCCTGCCGCCCCTGACGGTGAATCCGGCGACCGACTGGGGCTCACCGTCCCGCCTGGTGACCACCCCGACCGCGCCGTTGATCAGCGCCAGCTCAATGGCCAGGCCGACCCGCGAGAAGGTCACCGCCTGGCGAGCGATCGCCTCTGCTCCGCGGACCTCACCCGACCCAGGGGCGGGACCGAGGTGGGCTCTGAGCACCGCGTCCGGGTGCAGCACGCAGACCAGCCGGTCGAAGTCCCCCTCACGCGCGGCCACCAGGAATGCCTCGACGACCTCGCGTTGAGTCCGGCGATCGCAGTCGGGGACCGTCTCCTCAACGCGCACGCGGCGGCGCGCGCGGCTGGCCAGCTGGCGTGCCGCCTCCGGGGAACGGTCGACGATCGGCGCTATCTGGTCGAAGGGCACCGCGAACATGTCGTGCAGCACGAAGGCAAGCCGCTCGGCCGGGCTCAGCATCTCCAGCACGACCAGCAGGGCCAGGCCCACCGAGTCGGCCAGCAGCGCCTCATGCTCGGGGTCGGTGCCATCGACGCGGTCGACGATCGGCTCGGGCACGTGCACGGCGTCCAGAGACTCCTCGCGTCGCGTTCGGCGTGCGTGCAGCATATTCAGCGAGACGCGCGCCACCGCCGTCGTCAGCCATCCGCCGAGGTTCCCGATCTCGCCGGCGTCCGAGCGGCTCAGCCGGATCCACGCCTCCTGGACGGCATCGTCGGCCTCACTCACCGATCCGAGCATCCGATACGCCACAGCTTTGAGCTGGGCGCGATGCGCCTCAAAACGCTCCGCCAACCACTGATTGTCGTCCATCCGCCACACCCGTTCGTCCGTTCTTGTCACAGCACTGACCGACCGAACATCGCGAATGTGACCTCGCTACAGGAACATGTCGGCAGGCAAGAAGATCGCAGTCCCCACGGGCGCGTCAGCTGTCCGGCCTTGCTCCTGCTCCCGGTCCAAGCGCGCTTGGGGAAGTGGGTGAAGCTGTCGGGCATTACCAGGGCTGGGCAGAACCGCCAGATGGGCGGGTTGGACGAGGTCGCAGTCCCGGTTCCGATCCAGCCAGATCACGCTTCAACCGGTGTCGGTCGCGGGCCTGGTCGTCGGTCGAGCTCGTGATCCTCCTGTGGTCGACGCGGCGGGCCTGTGGTGATTTCGGGAACCATCATCGTTCCTTCGGGAAGCGAACATTGATGCGCTCGACCCCTGGTTCGACCGAGGGTGAGCCAGGGATCAGCCCCGGGGGATCCCTCATGGCGGAACCCGCCCCTCGGCGGAAGGCTGGGGTTCATGAACATCAAGCAGGTCGTCACCGCGGCGGCCCTTACCAGCATCGCCATCGCGACCCCGGCCTGGGCCGCCGACCAGCCCAAGCAGCTTCAGCGCGACGCCGACGCGCTCAAGGCCACCGGGGCCACCGGCGTCCTGGCCGCGGTCACGACCCCAAGAGGCACCTCGGCCGCCCGCAGCGGCGTGGCCGACCTGAAGACCGGCGAGCCCGTCCCGTGGAATGCGTACTATCGGATCGGCAGCACCACCAAGACGTTCGTGGCGGCGATCGCGCTGCAGCTCGTGGGTGAGGGCAAGCTGCGGCTGGACGACACCGTCGAGCGATGGCTGCCTGGACTGGTGGAGGGCAACGGCAACGACGGGGCGAAGATCACGCTGCGGCAGTTGCTCGGGCAGACCAGCGGCCTGCCGGAGTATGCCGATGACGTCCCGCTGGAGCGAGTGACCAGCGAGGCCGGATTCCGGCGCGAGCGGTTCCGCGTCTACCGGCCCGAAGAGTTCGTGGCGATGGCCATGCGGCACAAGCCGGCGTTCGAGCCGGGCAAGGGCTGGGCGTACTCCAACACCAACTACGTCCTGGTGGGCATGATCATCGAGAAGGTGACTGGCACCCCCTGGCAGCAGCAGCTCCTGGAGCGCGTGATCGAGCCGCTGGGATTGCGGCACACCTACGCGCCGGGTACGTCGCCGTTCCTGCCGCAGCCGCGCATGACGACGTACAAGCGGTTCACGGCGGATGGGCCCATGGCGGACGTGACGACGTTTTTCCCGGGCGGGACCGATCATTCGCTGGTCAGCACGCCGGACGACGTCAACCGGTTCTTCAGCGCGCTGCTCGGGGGCAGGTTACTGCGCCCGGCCGAGCTGGCGGAGATGACGAAGACCGTGCCGGCCACCCCGTTCCGGGCGTTCTGGCGCGATGCCGGGTACGGTCTGGGGATCATGAAGCGGCGGCTGCCGTGCGGCGGGTGGGTCTGGTTCCACGGCGGGGGCGGGTGGAACGCCATCAGTGACAACGCCGTGACCGCCGACGGCCGCCGCGTCGCCTCCGTGGCGTACTCCAGCGCACTCCGCCCTGATCAGGACCCGCTTCCCCAGATCAAGGCCGCGGCCTCCCTGATCGACCACGCTCTCTGCTAGGCGTGCCGATCATGGCTACGACGCGGTGGGACTTCTTCGTACAGAACACGCACCCGCGCACGATCCAGCCTGGCAGCGACACCGCGACCGCCCCAGCGGCGGCGGCCAAAGAACGGTGAGCAACGGCGAATGCGTCCGCAAAGCCTTTGCGCCGACCACCTGGTGAAACACTCCCGGCAGCGCCCCGGGCCGTGTTCCGGTCAGCCGTACTACGGAGGTTCGCGCTGCCGGCCGGCCATGGAAAGCCTCTGCTTGGCCGGCGACAGTCACGCCCCTCGCACGCGACACGTAGGAAGCCGGCCGCCGGCGGACGCGGCAAGGGTTATCCGCCTGCCCGCTGGAAGGTCGTGATCGGGATGCCTTCGCCGACCGTCTTGGACTCGGTCAGCCTCCACGTCGTCTTGCGCGCGGTCTCCCCGAACAGTCGCCTGCCGGTGCCGAGAATGACCGGGAAGGTCATCAGGCGGATCTCGTCGACGAGGTCACCGGCGATCAGCGCCTGCACGAGCCGGATGCTGCCGGGCACCTGGATCTCGCCGTCCACCTCCTCCTTCAGCTTGGTCACCTCCTCGACCACGTCGCCCTTGATCACGCGGGTGTTGTTCCACTCGGGGTCGGTGAGGGTGCTGGAGAGCACGTACTTCGGCATGCTGTTGTACTTGTCGGCCAAGGGACCTTGGTAGTGGGGCCAGGCGCCGGCGAAGGACTCGTAGGTCCTGCGGCCGATCAGCAGCGCCTCGGCTCCGAGCGCCTCATCGAGCTTGAACCTGTCGCCGTCCTCACCGCGCTGGAACTCGAAGCTCCAGTTGCGGTACGTGAAGTCCTCGCCGCCGGGACCCTCCACCACACCGTCCAGCGAGATGAACTCGGTGACCGCGATCTTTCCCATCTCCAACCTCCTCATTGCTTCGCGTGCAGGTGGAACCGGCGCTTTGGCGGACCGGACTCGAAGGGATCCGGTCCCGGCGTCGCCGTCGGCAGATGCAGGATCTACCCGTGGCGTGCATGGCGTCTGCGTTTCTTCGGGTCTGTCTAGTGGCCGTAGGCGAACTCCCGCAGCGCGGCGGCGAGCACGTCAGCCGTGGTGCCGTGGTTCTCGCCGGGTACCGCCCGCAGGGTCGCGGCAGGCAGGAGATCGGACAGCGCCCGGGCCCCGGTGATCAGCCACGGCATGGTGCCGGTGCCGTGCATGACCAGGACGGGTACGGTGACCGCGGCCCAGCGATCGCGGGGCAGCGGGACGCCCGACATGGTGGTGCCCATGATCCGCCCGTCGTAGGCGATGGTGTGCGCGACGGCCTCCGTGGGAGGCCAGACCGGGCTTTGCCGCATACCGGTGACCATCTCGGCCGGGAGGCCGACCGCCGCGGTCATGAACACCTCCACCGCGTCGCCCGGGCGGCCGTCAGCGACGCAGGCGTCGAGCCGCTCGACGTAGTCGGCCGGCAGCGGCGGGCGGCTGTCGTCGACGACGAACGGCGGCTCGAACAGCGCCAGCCGGGTGATCGGCAGGCCCGCGGCCGCGGCGTGCAGGGCCAGCACGGCCCCGGAGGACCAGCCGAACACGATGGCCGACCCGCCGGCGTGGTCGATCAGAGCGGCAAGATCCTCCAACTCGCGCTCCACCGCGTAGGGTGCGGTGTCGGTGCTCTCGCCGCGGCCGCGGCGGTCGTAGGCGTAGACCCGGAACTCATCGCGTAGCAGTTGCCCCGCCTCGGCGTTGATCGGGTTGACCGCGCGATGGGCGGTGGCCCCGTCAATCATGATCAGTGGTTGGCCGTCGCCCCATACGTCGAAGGCGATCTCGGTGCCGTCCTTGGACTGAACAGTGCCCATCTTGGTCCCCTTCGACTCGTACCGTACGGTACTGTACCTATCGAGCGAACAGTACCGTACGGTACACTACGAGAGGATGTCAACGGTCGCCCGGCGCGAACTCAGGAGGGCCGAAATGCCACACGCCGCACCCCCACATGCGCAGACTCGACGCCGGATCATGGATGCGGCGCTGGAGGTGTTCCTCCGTGACGGCTACGTCGGCGCCAAGACCGACGAGATCGCCACCGCGGCGGGGGCGTCGAAGCAGACGATCTACAAGCACTTCGGGCCCAAGGAGAGCCTGTTCGAGCAGATCGTGCTCGATCGCCTTGTCGGCATCGACCAGATCTTCCAGAACGCCATGGGCGAGCTGGCCACCACGGATGACGTCGAGACCACCCTGCGGGCGGTCGCGCGCCGGTTCATCCACGCCCTCACACAACCGTCCCACCTGCGCGTGCGCCGCCTCGTCATCGCCGAGGCCGGCCGCTTCCCGAAACTCGGCCACGCCTACTTCGAGGCGGGCCCCGAGCGCGTGCACGCCGCCCTGGCCTCGTGCTTCGAGCAACTGACCGGCCGCGGACTACTGAAGATCGACGAACCCGTGCTCGCCGCCAATCACTTCACCTGGCTCGTCTCGTCGATCCCGGTCAACAAGGTCATGTTCTGCGGCGACGACATCCGCTTCCCACCGTCCGAGCTCGATCACTACGCCGACACCGCCGCCCACGTTTTCCTCGCCGCCTACCGCACACCCGGGTAGAACCTCCACGGGTGGGCGCGGGTGCGGTCGTGGATCACGCCGCTTCCCCGATGCGGGGGCGAACGTGCCGTTGTGGCGCCGGCACCAGCGACGGTGACGGTTGGCGCGCCGCCACATCTGGGCGGCAAGACCTGGTTCGCATCGAAGATCAGCGCGCCCGTCGGATCGTCGTGCCGGACAAGCATGGGCGTCGAGCCGCCCCATCCCGCTGCCGCCGAATCTGCTGGGCATTTTGATCGCAGGCCACGAGTTGCCACCGCATCCGGACCGGTCCAGTTCTTTTATGGCACCGCAGAAGCGGGTCGGCAATTGTCATCAAGGCTAGCGGGTTTCCCTATTCCCTATTATTTAGGGACGACCACCCAGTACGCCCTGTTGGCCGTCGCCGACCCGAGTTTCCCTCGGGAGTCAACCCCGTACCTGTGCCAGGCCCGCTCTGGACGACCAGCACGCCGCTCCAACCGCCGAGTGGCAATGTTAGCGAGAACGGGAGCCGGAGACTCGCCAGTTTGGGAGCCACCTGGCCCGACGTTTCGCGGCCAATGGACATGAGAACCGACGCCACATGTCGATCGCTGCAACGGAGCAGATCTCCCAGCAAGGCCTCACCCCGCCACCCTCCATAGAGGCAGATCAGCTTGGCTCCCCGTCGGGCACGTACGCAGATCTGCCGATTCGGGTGCGTCCTGTCGCGAGTGTGGCGAGACACCGGGCGCGCCAGGGGATCATTGCGGGCGGGGCCATGAAATGTGTTTCCGACGCGGCGACCCTCCTCTAGATCTACGGCGTGGATATTGGGATCACCACCTTGCCGGCGCGTATGGCATGGAGCCGCCCGCGATCGGTCGCGCGATGCCCGCCATGGTGGACACCGCAGGCGAGCGTGCGATGGCTCTGGCCGCGGCCGGGCCCGGACGCAACCGCGTGGTGGTCGAGTGGGACGGCCTGCCGGCGGAGATGCCAGCCGATCCTGCCTCCTTGGAACAGGTGACATCCTGACTCGCCGATACGAATGGCGGGTGTGCGCCATACAGCACGACGGCGGGGAGATTCCCAGCCGCAGCGATATAAACAACACTCGGCGGCACCTAACCGAGCCGACTCATGATCCGCGGGCCTCGATCGGCGCTGGGCTTGCCGGAAAGTTCGCCCCTTTGTGCCACTCCGGGGACACGTCCGCGTGGAGAGATCGTTCCGAGAGTGGTGTGGGTTACTGTTTCCGCATGGTTCTGGGGCGGATCGCCGAGCGGGCCCGGATCGACGACCTGCTCGCGAGCGCCCGTGCGGGCCGCCGCGGAGCGTTGTTGATCACGGGTGAGACCGGGATCGGCAAGACCGTGCTGCTCGACCATGCCGCCGCCGCGGCGGCCGATCTACGGGTGCTGCGTGGCGTCGGCATCGAGTCGGCGGCCGAACTGCCCTTTGCGGGGCTGCACCGGCTGCTGCATCCGTACCTCGACCGGGCCGGCACGCTGCCCGGCACGCAGGCGGCGGCGCTGCGGGCGGCGTTCGGGCTGGACGAGGCGGCGGTCGGCGACCGGTTCCTGATCGGCGCGGCGACGCTGTCGCTGCTGTCGGAGCTGAGCGGCGACGGCCCTCTGGTGTGCCTGATCGATGACACCCAGTGGTTCGACCGGGCGTCCTTGGACGGGCTGCTGTTCGCCGCCCGGCGGCTGCACGCCGACCCCATCGCGATGATCTTCGCGGCCAGGAGCGGGGACGGGGACGCTCCGCCACGCCCGGCTGGGCCCTGTATCCGCCCCGCCCCTCGCGCCGACGACTGGGCGTCGGTGTCTTTCGCCACGCCCGTGCCGGGCCTGGACGTGCTTCGGCTCTCCGCCCTGGACCAGGAGAGCGTCACGTCGCTGCTCGACGCGCACGCGCACGACCTGGCCGGGCCGTTGCGCGAGCGCGTGCTCGCCGAGTCGCGCGGCAACCCGCTCGCCGTGATCGAGCTGGCCACCATGCTCAACGCTGTTCAGGGCAACGGCCGTCCCACGCCGCCGCCGCCCACCGGGCCGCCGCCCACCGGGCCGCTGCCCGCCGCGGGCCACGTCCAGGATGCCTTCCAGGCGCAGATCGCCGGCCTGCCCGCGGCGACGCGGCTGCTGTTGCTGATCGCCGCGGCCGACGACACGGGCAGCCTGCGGATGATCCTGCGGGTCGGCACGCTGCTCGGCGTCTCCGCGGCCGACCTGGAGCCTGCCGAACGGGCCCGGCTGGTCGTGCTGTCCGACGGGCTGGCGCCGGGCGGCAGCGTGACCTTCCGGCATCCGCTGATCCGGGCCGCCGCCTACCACGTCGCCCCGCACGCCGGGCGGGTCCAGGTCCACGAGGCGTTCGCACGGGCGCTCGACGGCGAGTACGACGCTGACCGCCGCGCCTGGCACCTGGCCGCCGCCACCCCGGGCCCGGATGAGGAGGTCGCCGCCGAGTTGGAGCGGGCCGCCCGCCGGGCCGGCCGACGGGGCGGGGTGAGCGCGATGATGAGCGCGTTCGAACGCGCCGCCCAGCTCAGCACCGACGAGACGCGCCGGGCGTGGCGGCTGATCGCCGCCGCCCGTGCCGCTCACGAAGCGGGCCTCCTCGATCGCGCCGTCGAACTGGCCGACCAGGCCGCAGGGATGCCCGACCGGGCCGCCCGCTCGGTCGATCGGGCCCTGGGGCTGCCCGACCGCAACGCTGACCCGACCCTGGGGCTGACCGACCGCAACGCTGGGTCGGCCGACCTGGCCCTGGGGCTGCCCGACCGAAATGCTGGCCCGGACGACCTGGCCCTGGGGCTACCCGACCGCGGCGTTGACCTGGTCGACCGGGCCTTGGGGGTGCCCGACCGCGCTGCTGGGTCGGCCGGCCGGTTTCCGCAACCCGCCGACCGGCCTGCGCGTCCGCTTCGTGACCCGTTGCTGACGGCCGAGGCGGCGTGGATCCGTGCTCAGGTCGAGTACGAGCGCGGCTCGCCCGCCGTCGCCGCCGCCCTGGCGCTGGACGGCGCCACCTCCATCGCCGCCACCGACCCCGCGCGGTCCGTGTCGATCCTCACCGAAGCCGTCTGGTACGCCCGCGACGCCGGCGACCACGACCTGGTACGCCAGTGCGCCGCCCTCCTGGAGACCGTCGAACCCGGAGCACCGGTCGTGGCGGGGCTCATCGGGTTCCGGCACCTGTACGACGGCCGGCCCGACGTGGGCGTGCCACCCATGCGCGAGCTGGCCGGGACCGCCGGGCAGGGCAAGGCCGACGGGTTCGTGGAGCGGCTCATGGCCGGGTTCGCCGGGATGCTGGTGGCCGAGGACGAGATCGCCACGGAGGTGCTGGAGTCACTGGTCGCCGACGTGCGGGAGCAGGGCACGCTGGGCCGGCTGACGTACGCGCTCGAACCCCTGGCGATCGTCCAGCTGCTGCGCGGCCGGTTCATGGACGCCGACGCCGGCGTGACCGAGGCCCTCTCCCTGGCCACCGACCTCGGCCAGGACCTGCAGGTCGTCGTGCTGAACGCGATCGCCGCATGGCTGGCCGCGGTCGGCGGAGACGAGATCTCGTGCCGCTCGCTGGCCGCCGGCGTGCTGGAGCACCGCACCAGGCACCCCACCGACGCCGCGCTGGCCTTGTGGGCGCTCGGCCTGCTCCACCTGGCCGGCGGCCGGTTCGACGAGGCCGCGGCCCGGCTGGACGAGGTGTGCGGCGGCCCGGCCCGGCACGACTTCCTCATCAGGGCCGTACCCGATCATGTCGAGGCGGCCGTGCGGGCAGGGCTCCCCGAGCAGGCCGCCCGCCATCTGCCCGCCCTGTCCGACTGGGCCGAGCAGACCGGCCGGCCGCAGGCGATCGCGCTGGCCCGCCGCTGCGCGGCGCTGCTGGCCGACGAGGACGCCGCCGCCGGACACTTCACGGCCGCGCTGGAACTGCACGAGCGCGACCCCCGCCGGTACGACCAGGCCAGGACCCGGCTGGCGTACGGGGAATGGCTGCACCGGCATCACTGCCACGCCGAGGCGAAGGACCAACTGGCCGACGCGCTTGGCGCCTTCGAGCGGCTCGGCGCCCGGACGTGGGCGAGCCGGGCCCGCGCGGAGTTGTCCGCCCAGGGCGAGCGGCCCTCGGCCCACCCCCGGGCCCTCGACCCGCTCACCCGGCTCACGCCCCAGGAGCTTCAGGTCGTACGGCTGGCGGCGGCGGGCATGAGCAATCGAGAGATCGCGGCCCGGCTGTTCCTCAGCCCCCGTACAGTCGGTCACCATCTGTACAAGGCGTACCCGAAGCTGGGAGTGACTCGCCGCGGGGAGCTGGCCCAGCTCGTGGTGCCGCATGGGTAGGTAAGTCGGCCTGCCGATGATGCGGCGCCCGCGGCCCGCGGCCCACCGTCGCGTTGCTGGAGTACGGCACCGACGAGGCGGCTCGGCGGCCACATCCTGACCCACGGCTGCGGCCGGCTCACCCGCACGCGGCTGGAGTACGGCCTGCTCGGCGCAGCATCGCATCGCGTCGCACCGGCTGCTGCGGGGCGAGGCCGACGGCTGCCGTGCCCGGCTCGACCTGCGCGGGCGTCCGGCGGTTCGCCTTCGACGAGCGGTTCGCCGACGGGAACATGAGCTCAGACGTGAGTACGTCCCGCCTGAAGCGCCGGCTGAGCCGGTTACCGCCCGGGGCGTCGGCCGTGGCGGTGGGCTCTGGTGTCCACGTTGCCGGTCAAGGTGGTGAGGATGCCGGGTAGTTCCGCCACCGTCTCGGCTGGCAGGCCGGTCACGGTCTCCTCCGCCAGAGCGCACCAGAGCTGCTTCACCTGGTCGGCCAGAGCTTGGCCGCTGTCGGTGAGTTCGACGATGCTGGCGCGTCTGTCGGAGGGGGCGGGCTTGCGGCGAATGTGGCCGGAGGCTTCGAGCTTGCGGGTCATGAGTGTGACACTGGGCGGTTCGCAGCCGAGCGCCTCGCTGAGCTCGGCCTGGATCCTCGGGCCGGTCCGGTCGAGCTCGAGCAGGAGCGCCTCCTGACCGGGGTGCAGGCCGAGCGGGGCGAGCAGCGCCGCGGCCCTGGCCCGGTGGCGCAGGCTCAGCAGGCGGATGGCCTGGTTGAGGGCGTCGGCTTGCTCGAAGTCCATGGGCGCTCCTTGACAGATTAGTTATGCGAATAATAGTTATCTGCATAACTAATCTTAACACGACAGCGAGGAGCCGGGCATGACCGTGAAGGTCGCCGTCATCTACTACAGCGCGACAGGCAGCGTGTACGCGCTCGCGCAGGCCGTCGCCGAGGGCGCCGCCTCGGCCGGGGCCGAGGTACGGCTGCGGCGGGTGGCCGAGTTGGCGCCCGACAGCGCGATCGACCAGGACCCGCGGTGGCGACGGCACGCCGACGCCGCCACGTCGATCGCCCAGGCCTCGGTGGAGGACCTGGCGTGGGCGGATGCGTTCGCGTTCGGGACGCCGACCCGGTTCGGGGCGCCGGCCGCGCAGCTCAAGCAGTTCATCGACCAGACCGGCGGACTGTGGCGCGAAGGCGTGCTGGCGGACAAGCCGGTGACGGCCTTCACCTCGGCGTTCAACCGGCACGGCGGCAGCGAGGCCACGATCTTGTCGCTGAGCAACGTCTTCTACCACTGGGGGGCGCTGATCGTGCCGCCCGGGTTTACCGATCCGGTCGTGTACGGCGCCGGCGGCAACCCGTACGGCACGTCACTGGTGACCGGCCCCACCGGATCAGGGCCGGACGGCGCGGTGCTGGAAGCGGCCAGGTACCAGGGGCGGCGGTTGGCCCGGATCACGATCCGGCTGCTGGGGGACGGCCACGCCGCCGCACGCGAAAGCGTGGCCGCGACGAGTGTGAGCAGCGAGTCATGACAAATACCAGTAACACGTCCCAGCGGGCCAGGCCGTACGCCGGCCTCTCCTGGTTGGTCCTGGCGCTGGCGTGCGCCAGCCAGTTCATGGTCATCCTGGACGCGTCCATCGTGAACGTCGCCCTGCCCTCGGTCCGCGAAGAACTCGGTTTCACGGCGACCGGACTGGCCTGGGTGGTGAACGGATATCTGCTCAGCTTCGCCGGTTTCATGCTGCTGGGAGGCCGTGCCGCCGACCTGTTCGGCCCGCGCCGGATGCTGGTCGCCGGGCTGTTGTCCTTCTCCGTCGCGAGCCTGGCCGGCGGCCTGGCGACCGCGCCGGAGGTCCTGGTGGCGGCCCGGGTCGCGCAGGGCATCGGGGCCGCCATGATGGCCCCGGCGACGCTGGCCGTGATCAACACCTCCTTCACCGAGCCGACCGCGCGCGCCAAGGCGTTCGGCGCGTGGTCCGCCTCGGGCGGCGTGGGCGGGATGGTCGGCGCGCTCGCGGGCGGTGCCATCACCACCGGTCTGTCGTGGCGGTGGGTCTTCCTCATCAATTTGCCGATCGGCGCGGTGCTGATCGTCGTGGCGATGATGTCGCTGGCCGGAACGAGAACCGGCCGTCGGGGATCGCTCGACCTCATCGGCGCGGCCACCGGGACGGCGGGGCTGGCGGCGCTGATCTACGGGGTCATGCGGAGCGCCGACCATGGCTGGGCGTCCGCGCCGGTCGCCGGGCCGGTGGTGGCGGGTCTGCTCCTGCTCGGCGTCTTCGTCGTGGTGGAGGCGCGTTTCGCCGGCCAGCCGATGGTGCCGCTGCGGCTGTTCAGGATCCGGGGGGTGGCCGTCGGGAACGGCATGCTGCTGCTGTTCGGTGGGATCGCCATCGCGATGTGGTACTTCTCGTCGCTGTTCCTGCAGAACGTCCTCGGCTTCAGCGCGCTTCAGGCCGGGCTCGGGCAGACACCCGCGGCGGTGACGTTCATGGTGATCGCGCGATGGGCCGCCGCCCTGCTGCCGCGAACGGGTGTGCGCCCCCTCGTGACGGCCGGCAGCGCCTGCTTCCTGGCCGGTTTCGGCTGGCTCTCCCTGGGCCACGCCGACAGCGGGTACGTCACCGGCGTGCTCGGCCCCACCCTGCTCATCGCGGTCGGCATCGGGCTGACCTTCCCGACCCTCATGGCGGTGGCGACCGCCGACGTTCCCGAGGACGACGCGGGGATCGTCGGCGGCCTCGCCAACACCGCCAGTCAGGCAGGGGGATCGATCGGGCTGGCGGTGCTCGCGACGGCCGCCGGCACCAGGGCCGCCGCGTCGGAGGCCGCCGGGAGTTCCCCGGTCGACGCCCTCGCCAGCGGCTACGACCTGGTCTTCCTCATGGCGGCCGGGCTCGGCCTGGCCATCGCGGTGGTCAGCCTGCTGCTGCCGCGGCACCGACGCAGGGGATAGAGATCCGCGTGCTTGAGCGCCTGGAATGCGCGCGGGCGAATGTGGAGTTAACGTGTAATCCTGTAAGCAAAGGAGTGCACGATGGCGGATCCACTCGACGCTTACTCGCGCGTCGTCTCGTCCGTGGCGGCCGAGGTGCTGCCGAAGGTGGCCAGCGTGCGGGCCGGCCAGGGTAGCGGGTCCGCGGTGGTGTTCACCGCCGACGGGTTCCTGCTGACCAACGCGCACGTGATCGGCAACTCCCGGGACGGCACCGTTGCCTTCGCCGACGGGAGCTCGGGGGACTTCATCGTGGTGGGCCGGGATCCGCTGTCGGATCTGGCGGTGATCAGGGCCCAGACGGCCACGCCGCCGCCGGCCACGCTCGGCGACAGCGACGAGCTGGTCGTGGGACAGCTCGTCGTGGCCGTGGGCAATCCGCTCGGCCTGGCCGGATCGGTGACGGCCGGGGTGGTGTCGGGGCTCGGACGGTCGTTGCCCGCGCGCAGCGGGTCGGCCGTACGGCTCATCGAGGACGTCATCCAGACCGACGCCGCGCTCAACCCGGGGAACTCCGGCGGCGCGCTGGCCGACTCGCAGGCGCGGGTCGTCGGGATCAACACGGCGGTGGCCGGGGTGGGGGTGGGGCTCGCCGTGCCCATGAACGCCACGACCCGATCCATCATCGCCGCCCTGATCAGGGACGGGCGGGTACGGCGGGCGTTCCTGGGGCTGGTGACCTCGCCCGCGCCGCTGCCCGACACACTGCGGCGGCGGACCGGGCAGACGGGGGCGCTGCGCGTGGTGGAGGTGGTGCCGGGCTCGCCCGCCCACCGGGCCGGGTTGCGCTCCGGCGACCTCGTGCTGAGCGCGGGGCGCAACCCGGTGGGGGACGCGCAGAGCCTGCAGCGGCTGATGTTCGCCGACGCCATCGGGCAGCCGTTACCGATCACCGTCTATCGGAACGGCGCGCTGGTCGATGTCATCGCGGAGCCGGTGGAACTCACCGGCTCCGGCGTCTGAGCCCGCGCCGCCTCAGGCGGAAGCCGGGGCGTCCGGCCCCGGGGCGGGAGAGGCCGCGGGGGGAGAGACCGCGGCGGGAGAGGCCGCGGCGGGTTGGGGGCGGACGTAGGTGCCGTTGCGGCGGGCCAGGAGCTCGTCGAGGAGCGCGTCCCACTTCTCCCCCACCGCGTCCACGTCGTACGTGAGCGCCGTCTCCAGCGCCCCCGCCGCCAGGTCCCGCCTCAGCTGCTCGTCCTCGATCACCCGGATGATCGAGGAGGCCAGGTTGGCGTTGGTCCGCGGCTTCACCAGCAGCCCGTCGACCTCGTCAGTGATCATCTCCTTGGGCCCGTGCGGGCTGTTGAAGCTGACGATCGCCAGCCCCTTGCCCATCGCCTCCAGGATCGTCATCGGGAAGCCCTCGTGACGCGAACTGAGCACGAAGACGGACGCCTTCTCCAGCTCGGCCCCCACGTCGGACGTGGGCCCGGGCAGCTCGACCTTGCCCTGCAGCCCCGCCTCCACGATCTGCTGGGCGAGGTTCTCCTCCTGCGGCCCCGCGCCGAAGATGCGCAGCGTCCAGTCGGGATGGGCGGCGGCGACCGTCTCCCAGGCGGTGATGAGCCGGTGGAAGCCCTTGATGCGCGTCATCCGGCCGACCGCGATGGCTACCTTGGCGTCCAGCTTGGAGATGCCGCCCGTCATCGGTGGCACGGCGTTGGGGATGCGGGTCAGCTTCTTCGGCTTCTTCGGCAACGTCTCACGATAGTCGCGCAGGTCGGCCTTGGTGAGCGTGACCAGGGCGTCGAGGCGGCGGTAGCGCCACTTGATGAGCTCCTGCATCGGCTCGGCCTGGGTGCGGAGCGCCACGTGCTCCTGCCCGATCGTGATGACGTTGGGCAGCGCCAGCTGGGCCACCGCCAGGTTGAGACCGGGACGGGTGGCCATCAGCACGCCGGTGTCGAGCGAGCGGATGTAGCGGGCGAGCTTGAGGTCGGTCCACAGGTTGAAGCGGTGGTAGGCCGACTCCTCCTTGGGGATGATCCGGCTCGGCATCTTCGACAGCATCGCGCGCAGCGGGTCGGCGCTGGGGTTGAGCCGGTCGTCGAGGAAACGGAACTTCACCCGCGGGTCGATGGGGAAGAACGGCTCCTCGGCCTCCTTCAGGATGCTCACGATCTCGACGTCGTGCTCCTTGGCCAGGTAGCTGGCCAGGTTGAACACGGTCCGGATCGTGCCCCCCATCCCGTACGCGTGCAGCAGCAGAATGCGGACCTTCCGCGTCGAAGGCGGCGGCGCGTTGAGCGTCTTGCGCCGGTTGTACCCCCGATACAGTCGGCGCACCGCCGACTTGCCCTTGCGTGCCAATGCGCGCACCTGACAGATCCCCCTTTGTCACCCGGAAGAAGTCTCAACACACATGGCCGGCGACGAGGAATCTCGCCACCGGCCTATTGTCTCGCTTCGGCGGAGTGCACGTGTTCATCCCCTATGCGCTTTCCCCACCTATGATCCTTAGACGCCTGTTACCTCACTAAGGTTGCATGCGCGGCCGATGCCGGAGATCAGGAGTGTGCGGCGGACGCTCGGCCAGCAGCTCCAGCGCGACGTCGATGGCCCGCTCGAGCTGCGTGTCCACACCCCTGGCGTAGTCCTGCGGAGTGATGTCGACCTCGATGTCGGGATCGGTGCCGTAGTTCTCGACCTGCCAGCCGACGTCGTCGAAGGCGAAGGAGAACTCCGGCTGCGTCGTCACCGTGCCGTCGGCGAGCTGGTGGCGCGGCCAGATGCCGATGACGCCGCCCCAGGTGCGCTTGCCGACCAGCGGCCCCAGCTTCAGCACCTTGAAGGTGTGGCTGAAGATGTCGCCGTCGGAGCCCGCCCACTCGTTGGTGATCGCCACCAGCGGCCCGCGCGGCGACTCCGGCGGGTACGGCTCCGGGTCGCCCCACCGCGGATAGTCGTAGCCGAGCCGCCGCCTGGCCAGCTTCTCCAGCAGCAGCGCCGACACGCTGCCGCCGCCGTTGAAGCGCACGTCCACGATGAGCGCCTGCCGGTCGTACTCGGTCAGGAGCCCGCGGTGGAACTCCCCGAACCCGTCGGGCCCCATGTCGGGCACGTGCAGGTAGCCCACCCGGCCGCCGGAGCGCTGGTGGCACTCGGCGCGGTTGAGGTTGACCCAGTCGCGGTAGCGGGCCGGCCGCTCGTCGGAGATGGCGCGCACGGTGACGGTGCACACCTGGTCCTCCCGCCGCAGCGTCAGCTCGACCTCCTCGCCGGCCTGGTTGACCAGGCGCTCGTTGGGGGTCGCGGCCTCGCCTATGGGCGCGCCGTTGATGGCCAGGACCGCGTCGCCCGTACGTACGTCGACACCGAGCCGGTTCAGCGGCGAGGTCGCCTCCGGATCCCACGGGTCACCGGTAACGATGGAGCGGATGTGGTAGACGCCGTCGCGGTAGTCCCAGTCGACGCCCAGCTTGCCCTGGGTGTAGTCGGGCCCGGGACGGTATTCGCCGCCGCTCTCGAAGGCGTGGCTGGTGGCGAGCTCGCCGTGCAGCTCCCACAGCAGGTCGGAGAACTCGCCCCGGGTCGTGACCCGCTCCACCAGCGGCCGGTAGCGGTCGTAGACGGCCGGCCAGTCGACGCCCGCCATGTCCTCGCTCCAGAAGTTCTCCAGCTGCAGCCGCCACGCCTCCCGGAACATCTGCCGCCACTCCGCCTCCGGGCAGACCGACACCTTGATCCGCGACAGGTCGATCCACCCGCTCTCCCGCCCCGGCGCGTCCTCGTCCTCGGGCGCCTCGTTCGCCTTGACCACCCGCAGCCTGGAGTCCGCGCGGTAGAGCAGCGTCTTGTGGTCGCGGCCCAGCTCGAAGTCGGTGACGCCGTCGGCGAAGTGCACCTTCTTGCCCTTGGCGAAGTCGAACAGGTGCAGCGAGCTCTCGCCTTCGAGCGGGCTGGTCAGGATCAGCGCCTTGCCCTTGAGCCCGGCCACCTTCTCGTAGCGGCCCTCGGGCAGCGGGAACTGGGTGACGCGCCGGGTCAGCCCGTCGACGTCGACGTGCAGCGGCTCCGGCTCGTCGCCGTCCTCCTCGTCCTCTCCCAGGGGCCGTTGCAGGGGCATGAACGGGTCGGGCGCGTCCGCCCGCAGCGCCACCGCGTACGGGCGCGTGCCCAGCGGGAAGCCCAGGTCGAACTGGAGCTGGTCGTAGACCGGAGAGAAGGTGCGCTGGCCGATGAAGTAGAGGTAGCGGCCCTGCGGGTCGAACGCCGGCATCGAGTCCTGCAGCACCGGCTCCGTGGCCTGCAGCGTCCGCCCGGTCTCGGGGTGGTGCAGCTTGATCGCGCTGGACTGCGCGTTGAGCGGGCTCGAGTACGCCAGCCACCGCCCGTCGTGCGACCAGGCCGGGTCCTCGGGCGAGCCGTGCGGGTTGGCCTCCACCAGCGCCGGCCGCCCGGTGACCAGGTCGAGCAGGTGCAGCTCGTGGCGGTGGTTGACGACGGCCACCCGGTCGTGGACCGGGTCGGGGACGAGCGCGGTGATCCGCCCCAGCCTGGCCACCTCGGTGCCGCCGCCGCCCTCGTGGCCTTCGAGGACGACCAGCCGCTCCTCGTCGCGGTCGTCGCTGGCCGCCGCGATCAGCCGGGTGCCGTCGTTGAGCCAGGTCAGGAGCCGGTAGCGGACCCCGTCGGGCGAGCCGTGCTGGGTGACCGGCCCCTCCCAGTCGGCCATCGCGTACGCCTTGCCGCGCGCGGTGACGGCCAGCGCGCTGCCGTCGGGGCTGAGGGTGGCGCCGTCGAGGTAGTCGGCGGGGTCGACGAACCTGCGGTTGCGCTGCGTCCTGGAGCTGGCCAGCTGCACGTCCAGCCGGTGCGCCGGCTCGCCGGGGTCGAGCAGGTAGAGGTCGGCGCCGGCGTGGTAGACCAGCCGGTGCCCGTCGCCCGACAGGTTGCGCGCGTAGTAGTCGTCGTGGTGGGTGTGCTTGCGCAGGTCCTGGCCGTCGGGGGTGCACGAGTAGACGTTGCCGACGCCCTCGTGGTCGGAGATGAAGCACACCCGGCCGCCGCTCCAGCAGGGCGAGGCCAGGTTTCCCGGGAGCCTGATCAGCCGCCGGAACTCGCCGTCGCCGCGCGGGTCGATCCACAGGTCGCCGACGGTGCCGCCGCGGTAGCGCTTCCACCGCGCCGGGTCGGCGGTGTTGCGGCCGAGCACGATCATGCCTTCCGGCCCGTACGCGATCGAGTTGGCCGGGCCGTACGGGAGCCGCTCGGGGACCCCGCCTGGCTCGACGCGGTGCAGCCATTTGCGCGCCTCGAACGGCTGGGCCGCGTCGCTGGCGTACAGGATGCGACCTTCGGGGTCCCAGCCGGTGACCGTGCAGCGCGCGCCGTGGAAGGTGAGCCGGCGGGCGGCGCCGCCGTCGGACGGCATGACGTACACCTCTTCCGGGCCCTCCTCGCGGCCGACGAACGCGAGCTGGTCGCCGCGCGGCGAGATGCGCGGATAGCCCGCCTCGGCGAGCCCCGCGGTCAGCCGGAAGGCCCGCCCGCCCTGGGCGGACACCATCCACAGGTCGTCCTCGGCGGCGAAGACGACCACGTCCTGGAAGACGGCGGGAAAGCGCAGGTAGCCGGACATGAGAGCCACTCCTGGTCGAGCCGACAGCCGGGGGCGCGCGCCCCCGGCTGTCAGATCACATCACCCGGGTCAGACATTTCGCCACTGCTGCCGGATCGTCCCGACCGGCGGCCAAGAACTTCCCCCCGCGACCGCCTGGTCGTCGGCCCGGGCAGCCGGGCCACCGCTGCCCCGTCCGGGTCACTCCTCGCCGGAGGGCGACTTGCGGGTCTCCCGCTTCGTCTCCTTGGTCTGCCTGTTGGTCTTGATGGCCTGCTTCTTCGACTTGCCGGACTTGGCGGCGGGTTTCTTCTTCGTGTCTGCCATGGGATTCCCCCCTGTACGGACATGCGCACCCGGAATGGTGCACTGTGCCACTTAATACCCATCTAGCCCGGAAACCCGACATACCACCTATCGGACCGGTCGATCGCCCGCCGGCGCGGACCACCAGACGCCTTCTCCGTGCGACAGCCCCGGCAGCCGCCGTTCGACCTCGTGCACCGCGGCCGCCGGGATCTCACCCTCCAGCACCCAGGTGTCGTCGCGCCTGCCGGTGTCGTGGAGCTCACCGCCCAGTGCGGCGAGCCTGGCGGTGACCGCGCTGAACGTCTCCGGCGGCACCTCCAGCTCGAACCGGTGGCACGGCTCGTACACGGTGGTGCCCGCCAGGCGCAGCGCCCGCATGAGCACGACCCGGGCGCGGCCGCGGAAGTCGGCCGCGACCGTGAGGGGCGGGACGTAGCCGGTCCTGGTCACCGTGACGAGCACGTCGGTGACCGGCCAGCCGTGCGGGCCCTCGCCCAGCGCCTGGCGCACGCTCTCCTCGATGGCCCGGTGGTAGGCCGGCGGCAGCGAGCCGAGATCGACCTCCAGCCGGTAGCCGACGCCGGAGCCCTTCGGCCCCGGATCGACGCGCAGGCCCACGGTGGCCATGAACTCGTTGCGGCCCTGGCGCTGGACCTCCTCGACGACCTCCGCGGTGCCCGACGGGCGCTCGAAGTAGACGGGCCGGCTCGGCTCGAAGAGCGCCTCGACGCCAAAGTCCCTGGCCAGCGTCTCGCCGATGACCTCCTTCTGCACCTCCCCGTACAGCAGGACCGAGGTCTCGCCGCCGGCCAGGGTGCGGGTGCCGATCAGCGGGTCCTGCTCGGCCAGCGCGAGCAGCGCGGCGTGCAGGCGCGGCTCCTGGCCGGGGACGCGGGGCCGGACCACGGTCTCCAGGCTGGGCGGGGTGAAATGGGCCCGGTGCGCGGGCCCGGGCTCCCCCAGGTGGTCGCCGACGCGGATCTCGGGCACGCCCCAGACCTTGACGATGTCCCCGGCCACCGCCTGCCGCCGCCCGGGAGAGCCCGCGACGGCCAGCGCGGTCAGCCTGCCGTCGTAGGCGTGCCGCCCCCGGTGGAAGGTGAGGTGCTCGCGCGCTCGCAGCGCGCCCGCGCGTACCCGCAGGTAGGCGACCTTCTCCCCGGACGGGGCGCGCTCGATCGCGAACACCGTCGCCCGCGCCGCCTCCTCCGGGTCCCCGGCCGGCCGGGTCACGGCGGGCAGCAGGTGGACGGCGTCGAGCAGCTCGCCGACGCCCTGCCCGGTCAGCGCCGAGCCGAACAGCACCGGATGCGCCTGCCCGGCGGCGCACTGCCGCGCCAGCGCCGCGCGTACCTGGCCGAAGTCGGGCGTCTTGCCCTCGACGAGCAGCTCCAGCAGCCCGTCGTCCCGCTCGGCCAGCACCTCGGCCGCCGCCTCGGGCGAGGCGACGCCGGCGGTGACGGCCGCCTTGGAGCCGAGGTGCCGCACGGTGTTCAGGGCCACGCAGTACGGCGAGAGCCGCCGCCGGATGTCGGCCAGCAACTCCCGCTCCCTGGCCCCGGCCCGGTCGATCTTGTTGACGAAGATCAGCGTGGGCAGGCGCAGCCGGCGCAGGGTCTTCATCAGGACCCGGGTGTGCGGCTGCACGCCCTCGACGGCCGACAGCACCAGCACGGCGCCGTCGAGCACGCCGAGCGCGCGCTCCACCTCGGCCACGAAGTCGGCGTGGCCGGGTGTGTCGACCAGGTTGACCCGCAGGTCGCCCAGGGTGAAGGAGGCGACGGCCGTGCGGATGGTGATGCCGCGACGGCGCTCGATCTCGCCGGAGTCGGTCTGTGTGCTGCCCTCGTCCACGCTGCCGAGCCGGTCGATGACCCCGGTCTCGAACAGCAGCCGCTCAGTGAGGCTGGTCTTGCCCGCGTCTACGTGCGCGAGGATGCCGATGTTCAGGATGTGCACGGTGCTGGAAGTCCTCGGGAACTCTCGTGCCAATGGGGCGCTGGGAGATTCCGAGGCACCGCATCTCATGCTCCTGATCGTCGGCGGACGGTTGCCGGGCCATCCTGCCATCGCGGCAGG
The DNA here is from genome assembly GCF_053590415.1 of Nonomuraea sp. NPDC003201. NCBI lineage: Bacteria > Bacillati > Actinomycetota > Actinomycetes > Streptosporangiales > Streptosporangiaceae > Nonomuraea > Nonomuraea sp. NPDC003201. The sequence goes on along the minus strand of NZ_JBSFTC010000104.1, from coordinate 12,011 downwards.
GGCACCCGCGAACCATTTACAGGGCCTGCGCCAGGGCCACCCCGCAGTAGGCCGCGCCCAGCCCGGCCACCACGCTGGCGGCCGCGTTGGCCACCGCGTGGAAGCGCGCGCCCTCCTCCACCAGCCGCACCGTCTCGTACCCGAACGTCGAGTACGTGGTCAGCGCCCCGCAGAACCCGGTGCCCAGCAGCGCCATCACCCCGCCGGCGGCGGGCAGCGCGGCCAGGAAGCCCAGCAGCGCCGAGCCGAACACGTTCACCGTCAGCGTCCCCCACGGGAACACCGTGTCGTGCCGCGCCTGCACGGCCCGGTCCGCGAGATAGCGCAGCGGCGCGCCGAGCGCCGCCCCGAGGACGATGAGCAGCACCGTCATCGCACGCCCGCCAGCATCCCGGCGATCCGTCTGGTCAGCCACATGCCCGCCACCACGGCCGCCACCGCCGCCACCAGCGTGGCCGCCAGGTAGACCAGCCCCGTCAGCGGCGCCCCCGCCGCGACCGCCCGCTGGATGTCCACCGCGTACGTGGAGAACGTCGTGTACCCGCCGAGCACCCCCACCCCCAGGAACGGCCGCACGAGGCGGTGCGCCTGCCGCACCTCCGTGATCATCACCATGAGCACGCCGATCAGCAGGCACCCGGACACGTTGATGAGGAACGTCGCCCAGGGGAAGTCCGCCGGCCCGGACGGCAGCGCCGACTGCAGGCCGAAACGCGCGAGCGCGCCCAGCGCGCCCCCGGCCGCGATCGCGGCGAGCACGGGCCAGTGCAGCTCGGCGCGCTGCGCCGGGATGTGGAGATCGACGTCCGGGTCGATCGGACGATCAGTCACATAACCCTCCCCGTGTCAAAACACCGGATGCCGGGAATTTCTCTAGACAACCTTTGATGTTCGGAGGCCTGCTTGAGCACGAAGGACGCCATCGCCCTTCTAGCGGGAGCCATCATCGTCGTTTCCTTCGTCGGCGGCGCCAAGACCTCCCCGGCCACGGCGGCCAGCCCGCTGGGCAACACCAGCGGGACGCGGCCCGGTCTGGCACCCATCCTCTCGGACGCCGACAAGAGCAAGGCACGCGGCCTCATCAAACAGGTGCGCGTCAAGGGGCTCGGCTCCAACACCGGCTACGAGCGCACCCGGTACGGCGACAACTGGGCCGACACCGCGAGCGGGGTGCCGTACGCGCGCAACGGCTGCCGCACCCGCGACGACCTGCTGGCCCGCGACGGCCGGAACGTGAAGTACCGGTCGGGCTCCAGCTGCGAGGTCGTCTCCATGGAGCTGAGCGACCCCTACACCGGCCGGACCATTCACTGGCACAAGGACAACCCGGACGAGGTGCAGGTCGACCACGTGGTGCCGCTGAACTACGCGTGGCGCATGGGCGCGCCGCGCTGGCGGATGTCCAAGCGGCTCGACTTCGCCAACGACCCGCTGAACCTGCTGCCCGTGGCCGGCTACGCCAACGAGCAGAAGGACGCCTCCGGCCCGGCGAGCTGGTTACCGCCGCAGCGGCGCGTCCGGTGCGCGTACGTCACCCGCTTCGCGCAGGTCGCGCTGAAGTACAACGTGCCCGTCACCGCGGCGGACAAGAGGATGATGCTGGCCCAGTGCCGCTGACCGGGCCGCTGACCGGGCCGCTGACTGGGCCGCTGACTGGGCCGCCAGCGGGGCGGGCTAGCGCGGGTCCTCCCAGGTGAAGCCGTGCCCGAACGTCTGCTCGGCCAGGATCCGCTGGCCGTCCATGTTCGGGTGGAAGTAGTCCCACTTGCTGACGTGGTCGATCGTGAACGGGTAGGCGAACACCGCGCCCCCGTCGGTGTGGCAGGCAGGCCCGAACCTGGCGCACGCCTGGGCCGCCGCGCGGTTGTAGGCCATGACCCGCGCCCGCACCCGCTGGCGGCGCTCGACGTCGGCGCGCTTGGTCGAGGTGGGCTGGGCGAGCATGGACTGGCAGATGTGGCCGGCCGTCCAGAACGTGCGGGCGAGCGGGACGGTCTTGCCCACCTGCCACAGCCGCCGCACGTCGGGGATGCTGGCGATGAACACCCGGGCCGCGGGCATGCCGGCCCGCAGCTCGGCCAGCGCCGCGTCCATCCGCCGCCGGTACGTCTCGACGGGCGTCATGGCCTGCTCGGTGCGCACGCACGCGTCCTGGGCCCCGATCAGGATCGTGACGTAGTCGGCCTTGGCCTCGACGGCCTTACGCACCTGGCCGAGCAGGTCGGCGCTGGTGGCCCCGGGGACGGCGAAGGTGAGGTTGTGCTGCTGGAGCGTTCCAGACATGGCCGACAGGCGCAGGTAGTGGCTGTTCACCCCGGGGTTGTCGCCGGAGGACCACGAGCGCGGGATGCAGGAGACGTAGAAGCCGCACGCGTTGAAGCCGGTGGAGATGGAGTCGCCGAGCGCGGCCATGATCTCGGGGACGGGCTGGGCCGCGGCGGCCTGCGCCGGACCTGTGGCGGAGACGAGCAGCGTTGCGGCGAGGACTGAGCCCAGGCGACCGATCATGGACCCAAGGTAGGAAGCGGATCAGCGACCGGCCATGACATACGGGCCAGGTCTGTGATTTCAGGACCGACTTCATATCGCCGCTTGACAGCCCGGACCCGATCAGGATGGGGTAAATGCAGCTCAACGTCTGGTTTTATCCGGGTTCGTTGACCGTAACCTCGCATTCACGGGGGTCTGAGTCGAACGTGTTCAGTTCCCGCATAGAGTGTCTTGGGTGAGTGTCGCGCTCGGAACAACCCGCCCGCTACCGGTTCGCACCACCCCTGTCGGCGACCCGGGCGACCTGCTGGCATCCCTGCCCAGGACCGCCCCGTACGCCTGGGTCAGGAACGGCGAGGGCCTGGTCGGCTGGGGTCAGGCCGCACGGGTGGCCGTGCCCCCGGGCCCGGGCCGGTTCGCCTGGGCCCGCCAGTGGCTGGCCACCGTGTTCGGCGACGCCCACGTCGACGACGCCGTGCGCACCCCCGGCTCCGGCCCGGTCGCCTTCGGCAGCTTCACCTTCGACGAGGACGCCCACGGCTCCGTCCTTGTCGTCCCGCGCGCCGTGCTGGCCCGCCGCGACGGCCACGCCTGGCTCACCACGATCGGCGACGCGCCGCTGGAGACGTTCTCCCCCATCCGCGACCCCGGCCGCATCAGCTACGGCGACGGCAGCCTGAGCGCCCCGGAATGGGAGCACGTCGTGGCCAGGGCCGCCAAGCGCATCCGCGAGGGCGAGCTGGAGAAGGTCGTGCTGGCGCGCGACCTGGTCGCCACCGCCGAGCGGCCCATCGACGTGCGCCTGCTGCTCACCCGGCTGGCCCGGCGCTATCCCGAGTGCTACACGTTCTCGGTCGCGGGGCTGGTGGGGGCCACGCCCGAGCTGCTGATCAGGCGTACGGGCCAGGAGATCGAGTCGCTCGTCCTGGCCGGCACCACCCCGCGCGGCACCGGCCCGGCCGACGACCTCGCCCGCGGGGCCGCGCTGTTCGCCTCGCCCAAGGACCGGCACGAGCACGAGTGCGCCATCGCCTCCGTCCGCCAGACGCTCGCCCCCCTCTGCGCCTCGCTGGAGACGCCGGACGAGCCCGAGCTGCTGGTGCTGCCCAACGTCCAGCACCTGGCCAGCCACGTCACCGGGCGGCTGGCCGACGGGGCCTCCGTCCTCGACGTGGTCGCCGCCATGCACCCGACGGCCGCCGTCGGCGGCACCCCCACCCCCACCGCGATCGAGGTCATCCGCGAGCTGGAGGGCATGGACCGGGCCGGCTACGCCGGGCCCGTCGGATGGATCGACGCCCACGGCGACGGCGAGTGGGGCATCGCGCTGCGCTCGGGGCTCGTGCAGGGCCGCCGGGCCCGCCTGTTCGCGGGCGGCGGCATCATGGGCGACTCCGACCCGGCGGCCGAGCTGGCCGAGGCCCAGGCCAAGTTCAGGGTCATGCAGTACGCGCTGGAGGGCTGATCAGCCGGGGACGTGGATCTCCTCGCCCACGTCCACGCGCGCCCGCCCGGCCGTCAGCGTCGCCACCCAGTCCGCGAACGGCGCCACCTCGTCCTCTCCCACGGAGACGGTGAAGGTGACCTCGCCCGCGTACGTCACCTCGCGCACCGGGTGGCGCGAGGCCCGCAGGTCGTTCTCCACCCGCCCGGCCTGGTCGTGGGCCACCGCGACCCGCACGACGCGGGCCGGGACCATCCGCACCGGCTCGGCCCGGTCGAGGGTCTCGGTCACGGCCGAGCCGTAGGCCCGCACCAGCCCGCCCGCCCCCAGCAGGGTGCCGCCGAAATAGCGCGTCACCACCGCCACCACGTCGCTGAACCCCCGGCCCACCAGGGCCTGCACCATCGGCGTGCCCGCCGTGCCGCCCGGCTCGCCGTCGTCGTCGCCCTTCTGGACGCGCTGCCCGACGACGTACGCGGTGCAGTTGTGGGTGGCGCCGGGATGCTTCTGCCGCCGCTCGCCGATGAACGCGACCGCCTCCTCGACGCTGCGCGCGGGCGCCAGCGCGCAGATGAACCGGGAGCGTTTCGCCTCCGTCTCGTGCTCGACGACGGAGGTGAGGGTCAGGTACGGCGCAGGCACATTCGACAGGTTATGCCCTTGCCGGACGAACTCCGGAAGCTACCATCTCGTCATTCCATCAGGACCTACGGGAGGGTCTCATGGACACTGTGAGCGACCTCATGCCCTTCGTCTCCTCGGCGATCGACGCCTACGGCGTGGGCGTGCTGGCCAAGACCCGCGAGCTGGCCGCCGACACGGCCGTGGCCCGCGGCACCCGCATCCTGCAGCGGGTCTTCGGCCGCGGTGACGCCGCGTCCAGACAGGTGATCGAGACCATGGCCGGCGCCAAGCCGGACGACGAGCCGAGCCGCGCGGCGTTGAAACTGGCGATCATGGAGGCGTTCCGCGCCGACCCGCACCTGGCGCGCGAGGTCGCGGCCATGTTGCCGAGGATGACGGATGACATGATCGTGGCAGAGGACAACGCCCCCGTCCTCTGACGCGAAGGAGGGACGTCCCTTGCCCAGCGAAGGCGGGAGCAGGCTGCTGGCCGTCAGCGATCTGCACGTCGGCTACGAGGAGAACCGGGCCATCGTCCAGGAGCTGAAACCGGACGACGCCGGCGACTGGCTGCTGGTCGCGGGCGACGTCGGCGAACGGCTGGAGGACATCGCCCGGACGCTGGGCCTGCTGGCCTCGCGGTTCGAGCGGGTGGTCTGGGTGCCGGGCAACCACGAGCTGTGGACCCCGCCGGGAGACCCGCCGGAGCTGCGGGGCGTGGCCCGCTACAACCACCTCGTCGCCATGTGCCGCGATCTGGGCGTGGTGACGCCGGAGGACGACTATCCGGTGTGGGAGGGAGCGGGCGGGCCGGTCCGGATCGTGCCCCTGTTCCTGCTCTACGACTACACGTTCCGGCCGGCCGGCCATCTCACCAAGGCGAGCGCGCTCGCGTACGCGCACAGCACCGGCGTGGTCTGCACCGACGAGTATCTCCTGCACCCCGACCCGTACCCGAGCCGCGAGGCGTGGTGCCGGGCCCGGGTGGAGCTGACCGGGCGGCGGCTGGCCGGGCTGGACGACGTGCCGCTGGTCTTCGTCAACCACTATCCCCTGGTACGCGAGCCGACCGACGTCCTGCGCTACCCGGAGTTCGCCCAGTGGTGCGGCACGACCGCCACCAGGGACTGGCACACGCGTTACCCGACCGCCGCCATGATCTACGGCCACCTCCACATCCCCCGCGTCACCTGGTACGACGGCGTGCGCTTCGAGGAGGTGTCGCTCGGCTACCCCCGTGAGTGGCGGCGCAGGCCGGGCGGCCGCAAGCTCCTGCGCGACGTGATCGTCACCTAGCGGCTCCTCCGCTCGCAGATCACCGCCCCGGCCAGGCGCCGTCGGCGGTCTCTTCCGTGAACCGCAAACACTTCTTCGCGAAGAAGTGTTTGCGAAGAAGTGTTTGCGGTTTAGGCTTCGCATCATGACGCCATCCCCTGACAACGTGGTCGTCCTCGACGCCAAGGGCCTGCGCGCGCTCGCCCACCCCCTGCGGGTGCAGCTCGTCGACCTGCTGCGCAAGCACGGCCCGTCCACCGCCACCCGCCTGGCCGAGCGCCTGGGGGTGAACTCGGGCACGGCCAGCTACCACCTGCGCAGGCTCGGCGCCGCCGGGTTCGTGGAGGAGGACACCGAACGCGGCAACGCGCGGGAGCGCTGGTGGCGCTCGGTCCACCGGACGACCCGGCTCACCGACGACGACGGTCTGGCCGACCGGGAGCCGGAGGCGGTGCTGGCGTACATGCAGTCCATCGCCGCCCTCTACAACCTGCGCACCCAGCAGGCGCTCAACGAGCTGCAGACCATGCCGCAGCCGTGGCGCGGCGTGCTCGACCTCAGCGCCGTCCCGTTCCGCCTCACCCCGGAGGAGGCGCTTCGGCTGCGCGCGGACCTGGCGGAGCTCTTCGCGCGCTACCGGCGCGACGGCGACGAGGCGCCGGCGGACGCGGTCCGGGTCTACCTGATGACGCAGGTCATCCCCGAGCTGGACGACCCCGAGGAGGCATGATGGAGCCGCGCGGGTCCTTACGGCCGATGGCCGGGCTGCTGGCGGCCATCGCCGTGTCGACGACCGGGACGCGGGTCTCGGCCATCGCGCTGCCCTGGTTCGTGCTGACGAGCACCGGCAGCGCGGTGTGGACGGGGCTGGTGGCGTTCGCGGAGATGGCGCCGTACGTGCTGGTCAAGGCGCTGACGGGGCCGCTCGTGGACCGGGTGGGGCCGCGCCGGATCTCGTGGGTCGCCGACGTCGTGAGCGCCTCGGCCGCCGCCGCGATGGTCGTGCTGCACGCGCTCGGCCTGCTGCCGCTGGGCGTGATCGTCGCGCTGGTGGCGGTGATCGGCGCGGCCCGCGGGCCGGGCGACCTGGCCAAGGAGATCATGGTCCCGGAGGCGGCCGAACGCGGGCGGGTGCCGCTGGAGCGGGCCACCGGCCTGATGGGCGTGACGGAGCGGCTGGCCGTGACCGTGGGGCCGGGGCTGGGCGGCGCGATGGTGGCGCTGCTCGGCCCGCTGTCCGGCCTGGGCGTCAGCGCCGCCCTGTTCGCGCTCGGATCGGCGGTCGTGGCCGTGGTGCTGCCGCGCGACCTCGGACATCGCGCCCCCGCGCACGAAGAGGAGGAGGGCTACTGGCGGCGGTTCGGCCAGGGCTTCGCGTTCCTGCGCGGCGAGCCGCTGCTGCTCGCGGTGATCGTCATGGTCGCCGCCACGAATCTGCTGGACGCGGCCTGGAGCCAGGTGCTCGCGCCCGTGTGGGCCAAGGAGTCCGGCCACGGGCCCGCCGTCCTCGGGCTGAGCGTCAGCGTGCTCGGGCTGGCCTCGGTCGGGGGCAGCCTGGTGGCCGCCGCGGTGGCGCACCGGATGCGGCGCAGGCCGGTGTTCTTCGTGGCGTTCCTGCTCGGCGGGCCGCCGAAGTTCCTCATGTTCGCCGTGGACATGCCGGTGTGGGGGCTGGTGGCGGCGTCCGTGGTGATCGGGTTCAGCGGCGGGTTCCTGAACCCGATCCTGAGCGCGATCTCCTACGAGCGCGTGCCCCGGCACCTCCTGGGCCGGGTGGGCGCGCTGCAGGGCGCGGTGATGTGGGCCGGCATCCCGCTGGGCGGGCTGCTGGGCGGGGCGGCGGTGACGGCGGCCGGGCTGGCGCCGGTGCTGCTGGCGTGCGGGATCGCCTACGCGCTCGTCACGAGCCTGACCGGGCTGCGTCCCGAGTGGCGCGAGATGGACCGGCTGCGCGGCCACGGCCCTCCCGCCGTACCGGCGCCAGAGGGCAGCGCCGGTACGGCGGGACGTTCCAGCGGGTGATCAGCGGGTGATCAGGCCCTGGGACAGGTCGGTGGCCGTGGCCGTGTGGGAGCGGCGGGCGGGGGGACCGTAGCCGCCGCCACCGCCCGACTCGCAGCGCAGCACGTCCCCCGCGGTGACCGGCAGCGCGTTCACCTTGAGCATCTCGCGGGAGTCCGGGGTGCCCGGGTTGAGGGTGACGCGGGGTGGCACGCCCGGTTCGCCGCCCGCCAGGCCCCAGGCCGGGGTGACCGAGCGCTCGAACCAGAGCGACAGCGAGGTGTCCCCGCAGAACTCGTACTCGCGCACCACCCCGTTCCCGCCCCGCCACTGACCGGCCCCGCCGGTGTCGGGGCGGATCTCGTAGCGGCGCACCCGGACCGGGAACAGCGTCTCCAGCACCTCGATGGGCATGTCCCGCAGCGCGCCGTTGACGTTGTTGATCAGGCAGGTCTCGCCGTCGCCGCCGTCCCAGGCGCCCCAGCCGCCGACCGTGGCCTCCTGGGAGACGTACAGCTTGCCGGTACGCGGGTCCGTGCCGGTGAACTGCACGATCATCGAGTCCCCGTACGACGCCGCGGCCGCCTTGTCCGGCAGCACCGGCGCCAGCGCCTTGACCACCAGGTCGATGAGCAGCCCCAGATGCGAGTAGTAGTACTGGCAGGCGGCGGGCGACTCGGCGGCCAGCATGGAGCCGGGCCGGGTCTCGACCGACAGCGGGCGGAACGAGCCGCCGTTGAGCGGCACGTCGCCCGAGACCAGCAGCTTGTAGCCGACGCGGACGGCGGCCACGGCCTGGGCCGCGCCGCAGTTGACCGGGCCGAGCGCCTGGTCGGCGCAGTCGGTCAGGTCGACGTGCATCGACTCGCCCGACACCGCGACCGTGACGTTGACCTGCAGCGGGGTGCCGAGGTCGATGCCGTCGTTGTCGAGGAAGCCGGAGGCCTCGTAGACGCCGTCGGGGATGGCCGCGATGGCCGCGCGTTCCATGCGCTCGGTCTGGGCGAAGATCTCGTCGCGGGCGGCCAGCACGGTGTCCAGGCCCCACCGGGACACGATCTCCTTCAGCCGCCGCTGGCCCGTCATGGCGCAGCTCACCTGGGCGCGCAGGTCGCCGAGCGTGGCGTGCGGGAAGCGTACGTTGCGGGCGATCACCTCGTGCAGGTCGCGGCAGGGCGCGCCACCCGCGTACACCTTGACCGGGCCCATCCGCAGGCCCTCCTGGAAGATCGACGTGGAGTCCATGGAGCCGCCCGGGTCCTTGGAGCCGACGTCCAGCCAGTGCGCCCGCGACGCCGCGAAACCGGCCAGCTCCCCGTCCACGAAGATCGGCCCGTAGACCGTGACGTCGTTGAGGTGCGTGCCGCCGATGTAGGAGTCGTTGAGCACCCACACGTCGCCCTCCCGCCAGACCTCCCGCCCGTACAGGCGCTCGGTCTCGCGGGTGCACACCTCCAGGTTGCCCAGGAAGATCGGCAGCCCGGACGACTGGCCCAGCACGTTGTGGTCGCGGTCGAGCAGCGCGACCGCGCAGTCCTTGGCCTCGTAGATGACGGGGGTGTAGGAGCTGCGGATGAGGGTGGTGTTCATGTCCTCGGCCGCCTGCAGCAGCGCGCAGCGGATGATCTCCGTGGTGACGGGGTCGATCACAGGTTCACCTTCACGATGAGAAAGCCGTTGGGGTCCACGGTGGCCACGCAGCCGGGCGGGATGACCGTCGTCGCGGTCTCCTCGACCACGATCGCGGGCCCGGTCAGCTCGCCGTCGAGGCTGGAGCGCCGCAGCACCGGGGTGCTGTGCACGGCCCCGTCGAAGATCACATCCCGTACGTACGCCGCCTGCTCCCCGGGGGCCTCCTGCGTGGCGGCGGCGGTGCGCGGGAACGAGCCCAGCCCGGTGCTGCGCAGCATGACGAACTCCACCGGCGCCTCCGGGGTGGCGTGCCCGTAGCGGCCGGTGTGCGCCTCGGCGTAGCGGGCCGCGATCGTCTCCAGGAACCCGGGCTCGGCGGGCTCGGCCGCGTCGCGCAGCGGGATGGTCAGCGTGTAGTCCTGGCCCTCGTAGCGCATGTCCACGGCGTGCTCGACCCGGTGCCGCTCCTCGGGAACGCCCTGGGCGGAGAGCGCCGCCAGGGCATCTTCCTCCAAGGTCACGAAATTTCGGGACATGTCGGGGCCGTCGAGCGTGTCCTGCGACCGGAAGTACGGATGCGTCAGATCCCGGCGTACGTCGGCCTCCAGCATCCCCCACGCCGAGAACGCCCCCGGGAAGCGCGGCACCACCACCTCGGAGATCCCCAGCTCGCGCGCGATGAACACGGCGTGCATCGCCCCCGCGCCCCCGAACGCCACCAGCGCGAACTCCCGCGGCTCGATCCCGTGCTCCACGGTCAGCGTACGGATCGCCTGCGCCATCTTGGCGTTGGCCACGTCGCAGATCCCCTCGGCCAGCAGCAGCGGATCCATGTCCAGCTCGTCGGCCAGCGTGGCCACCGCCGTGCCCGCCGCCTCCACGTCCAGCGTCATCAGCCCGCCCGCGAACCAGGCCGGGTCCACCCGGCCGAGCGCCACGTTCGCGTCGGTCACCGTCGCCCGCGTGCCGCCTCTGCCGTAGCAGGCCGGCCCGGGCAGGGCCCCGGCCGACTCGGGTCCGACCCGCAGCGCGCCCGCCTCGGCGTACGCGATCGAGCCGCCGCCCGCGCCGATCGTGTGCAGGTTCACGATGGGCATGAGCACCGGGTAACCCTCGATGCGGGCCTCGGCGCTGACGTCCGGCCGCCCGTTCACCACGAGCGACACGTCGAACGACGTCCCGCCCATGTCGATGCAGATCGCGTTCTCCCTGTCCATGAACCGGGCCGCCGCGACCCCGCCCATCGTGCCGCCCACCGGCCCGGACAGCAGCGTCTGCAACGGCCTGCGCATCGCGTAGGAGGCGTTCACCAGCCCGCCGGACGACTGCATCACGTGCACCGGCACCGCCAGCCCCCGCTCGGCGAAGCGCCGCTCGATCCTGGCCAGGTAGCGGCGCACCACGGGCCCGGTGTACGCCTCCAGCACCGCCGACGAGGTCCGCTCGTACTCGCGCCACTCCCGCGCCACCTCATGGGAGAGCACGACCAGCACGTCGTCGCCCAGCTCCGCGCGCAGGATCTCGCCGGCCCGCAGCTCGTGCGCCGGGTTCGCGTAGGAGAACAGCAGGCACACGGCCACCGCGTCGAACCCCTCCTCCCGCGCGCGCCGCCCCGCCGCCCGCACCGACTCCTCGTCGAGCGGCTGGAGTTCGCGCCCCAGGTAGTCGAGCCGGCCGCCGGCCTCCATGACGTCCTGGCGCGGGACCAGCGGCGCGGGCTTGCGGTAACGCAGGTCGAACATGCGGTCGCGGTTGCCCCTGGCGATCTGGTAGACGTCCCGGCCGCCCTGACCGGCCAGCAGCAGCACGCGGGCGCCCTTGCGCTCCAGCAGCGCGTTGAGCCCCTGCGTGGTGCCGTGCACGAAGAACGAGATCTCGGCCGGATCCTCGACCACCCGGCGCAGCGCGGCGAACACCCCCTCGGCCAGGTCTCCCGGAGTGGTGGGCGCCTTCGAGGCGGTGACCGTCCCGCTGCGTTCGTCGTAGCAGACGACGTCGGTGAAGGTGCCGCCGATGTCCATGGCGACGCGATAGCTCATGCGCTGCACCGTACGCCGACGGGGACGCCGCCCGCATGTGCGGGCCGCACAGGAGGAGGGCCCTCCCAGTGCATCAGGCACGGCACGGAGAGGCGGCGGGCGGGCTCAGCGGAGGAGGACGTGGCAGGCGAGTTGCAGAGCCAGGCGGGTGGCGGCGTCGTCCAGGTCGAAGCCCGCCGACTTGATGCGCTCCAGACGGGTCGTGATCGTGTTGCGGTGCACGCCCAGCCGCTCGGCCGCCTTCAGCGCGCCGCCCTCGTCAAGGACCGCGGCCAGCGTCTCCAGCAGCGTGCCGTCCTTGTCGACCGCCAGCAGCGGCCGCAGCACGACGGTGGCCGGGGTGCGCAGGACGCCGGTGGGCAGCGCGCCCAGCAGTTCGGCCGGGCCCATCCGATCCGCTCGCGCCACCGTGCCCGGTCCCGCCACGAACGCCGCCGCCTCGGCTCCCAGCAGCGACTCCTCGACCGACCGCAGGCCCTCCACCCGCGCGCCGACCCCGGCGGCGC